>NZ_JBXYJG010000037.1:0-6201 GCF_057396255.1 Psychrobacter sp. CX21
CACCCTTGTATCTTGACTGACCCCTTAACGCAATCAACGAGAGTTGATAAACTAAAGCGGTTAATCACGAGCATTGAGAGCATGAGCGCACCCTTAGTGCCTAGACACTGTAGCGTAGATAATGCCCAATGCTCATTTTTATCATCTTAATACTCTGAATGGTATCCAAGTGCCTCAATACGAGTGACACTGCATGAACAAGGGAAGATGACAAGATGACTCATTATATTGGTATCGATGTTAGTAAAGCAAAGCTTGATGTTGCATGGCTTAAAGATGCAGACAAGCTAAAGGTTAAAACCAAAGTATTTAAAAACAACAAAGACGACTTTGATAATCTTATCAACTGGCTAAAAACAAACGTCAGCGATAATTTAAGTGATATACACGTAACCCTTGAAGCAACAGGTGTCTATCATGAGAATGTGGCTTATTTTCTACATGATAAAGGTATTGCTCTAAGTATCGTAAATCCAGCCTATGTCAGAAGCTATGCAAACTCTCTTGGTAGTCGCAATAAAACTGACAAAAAGGATAGCGTCTTACTGGCTCGTTATGCTAATAGTGCTAAGCCAGAACAGTGGACACCGCCACCAGTAGAAGCAAGACAATTAAAGTCATTATTGACTCGTTTAGATGCACTACAGCAAGACTTGCAACGTGAGCTTAACCGTCAAGAAAAAGCATATGCTACTGATACTGCGCCTATTGTGAAGCAATCCATTGGCACTATGATTGATGCTTTAGAAGTTGCTATTGCAAAGCTTAACGATGATATTGATGATCATATCGATAAACATCCTAAGTTAAAGCATGACCAAGAGCTACTACAAACTATCAAAGGTGTAGGCCCTGCCACATCAAGACAGATGCTATCGCTGATGCACAATAAGCAGTTTACTAAAGCGTCACAGGTTGCAGCCTTTATTGGTCTTGTTCCTAGACATATTGAGTCAGGACAGTTTAAAGGCAAATCACGTTTAGCTAAGAATGGTTCAAGTGCTATTAGAGCTAAACTGTATATGGCTGCAGTGGTATCCACTAAATGGAATCCTGATATTAAGGCACAGTACGAGAGGCTGTTAGCCAATGGTAAGTGCAAGATGCAGGCGATTTGCGCTGCTATGCGTAAGCTTGTGCATATCTGCTATGGTGTATTGAAACATCAATCTCCTTATCAGGCAAAAGTTGAATTTATTTCTGCTTGATATTTATTTTTTAAGATGGTATCTACCGTTCAACTCTATATCGTCCAATAACGTATAACTTAAACCACGATAAAACTCCGCAAGAACATGGTGTTACCGCTAGCCTCGAATGCAGCGGTTATCCCTGTCGCCTTGCCAGCCAAGATAATAGCGAAAAGCGAGAATAGCTACTCACATTAGATAAAATAATAGCCATTCCACTTAACTTAACGATATTATAGAAGTAGCTGTAGGCTGGGGCTTTTAGCTCAGCATCATGATTTTAAAATGTACCTTAGTTGTGCAAAATGCCCTACCTAATACCTAATACTTAATACCTAAGCCCGCTACTCTACAAATATTCATTAAACTTGCGTTATCCTGCGTTTACTTTACTTGCTCAAATTTTTGGATGGTTTGGTTATAGTGATACAAACTTTGATCCTTTGACTTTTCTATATTCTTCGAGTCTAAATCATCATTGTGAAATCCTGTCACTGAACTTAGTATTGTTTTAATAGGATAATACCCACCAACTTGTGGCGCTGAATAATCAAAGCTTACATCGTTTTCAGCTTTATAATAGTTCCCATGAGTTAAGCTTGCAGAATAGGTTGTATATCTTATATCCGCTATTTGTTTAATCTGCCCATCTGACATGGGGACATAAAGCTCCCAAATACACCCCGAGTGCCCACCAGCGCCAGAGCCGCAATGCTCGCCATACCATCCATATTTATCGTCACCCACCTCTCCAAATTCAAACCTATCCATCTGACTTCTGCCAGCACCGCCATTGTAAATATACGGCTCACTGGCAGATATCACCCATGACGTACCTGATTTGTATGCGGTAAACAAACCAGACAGCCCCGGTGTCACTCTAGCACCCTCATCTACGGTGTTCCCTGATATCAATACAAAAAGGGTATCCTTATTATGGATTTCTCTATTATGAAAGCGAATTGGCGACATACAATATTGCTCATTTCCTGCCTGATATAGCCAACATCCACGCAATTTGTCATAGTCTTTTCCGTAGTTTATACTCATATATTTGGTAATAAGTTGCCTGATATCTTCTGAGACCTGACCTTGAGGGAATGCGATTGCAGTCGGTGCACTAAACATAGTCACCGTTGCTAATAAGAGGTTTAGAGCGACCTTTTTTATCATATGTAAATACCAATATCTATAAAAATTTTGTTTGCTAACGGTTTGTGTCTTAAGTGATGTTTAAGCAAGTAGATACCGTACATTATTTAATTATTAAAGATTACTATCAAGAAGAAATTACGTTTAAGATTTCACCTAATCCGCCAATGGATTGGCTGGTCTTAGGCATACCGACCCGTAATGGCTACAAGAACTATCGTTTTGATAGATTGTATTTTTGCGAACAATTAAAACACGCTGTTATAGAATTTATGCATCAGAATAATTTAAATTTTATTGGCAGTCCCACTATAGTTGATGAAATTAAAGACCCTGATCTCACCTCAATAACGTACAGGCCATTAAAGACCTCCGAGAACAATACCCTGAGCTAAGCTTGCTTAAAGCTAATGAATAATGGATACAGGAGTAAGCCCTAGTATCAGTTCGACAAACCCTAAACAATTCATAATTGTTGCTATACTATAGGTCAATATCTACTAACCATTGCCTATACTATGTCGAATAGACCTTATACTCTAACCCCCTATCTAAAGTTGACCTTGTGTCTAATAATCATGCTTAGTGGCATACCATTTGCCCATGCCAGCAAGATTGACATAGCGCCCAAACTGATTACGATGTTGGTCGAGAAGCATTGTTCAAATGCGATACCTAACCTTAGTAACGCTACTACTGAAAGCCTACCACTCTATTATGAATGCTTCGATGATCCAGAAAACCAATTGGACACTGCCTACAATCTGAAACTAATCCCATTAATAGTCAAAGACTTTAATGAAGACGGCATTAAGGATATTGCTATAGAAGTACGTTCCTTAGGACCTGTAGGCGGGAGCGCATACACAACGACTTCAATATACTATCTGTTATTGAATGAGAATATGGACGTTGTCGACGATCATAGTATCTTACTTTATGCGCCTTTTAGTGAACATATTGTTAACTATGCGGTTGAAGACAATCGTATTATTTATGAAGCTTCCCCAAACTTTCGAGCCCACCCAGAAGCTTATGATGGATCTGGGAATCTTATAGAAACACCAAAAGTTTTCGAGATTAACTGGCCAAATCATCAACCCATAACCAGCTATTATCAAGAGAATTGTCGTATTGCGTCCTTGAATCCACAGCTTCCGTTAAAGAAAATAAACAGCCCTAAATACTTTAGTGGTATCGGAATGCACGAATATGATCGCTATCAAATACAGCATGTTGAGATTGAAAAGCTTGACATCTATGCCTCTTTAACAGGTTGCGATAAAATTGAAATATCCTTTGAGGTTCAGCCCAAAGAGGGTAAACCTCTGCCGGTGTTGGCGAGCATAATCCAACTGTTGCTTGATAAGACAAATTATGACAACGCATTAGTAGATTTGCAGACACTTGAAAAGCTAGGAGAAATGGCATTCGGTCAAAAAATGCAACTTAATGACGATTGGGATATAAGGGTTCATATTGATCGCAACTCAACTGTTCCGAATATAATGATTCAGCTGACAGAAAGAGATATACAACCTCCTTTTGAACTGCCTGAAGATATGGAAGCTGATATTACTTCAATAGATTTTGACGGAAATGGCATCGACGACAAAATTTATTTCGGTTATTCTCCACAATCTGATACCTTTCAAGAAATTTGGGTCAAAGACGATGGTACGTTCTTTCTTAAATTAGACGACATTCCACCACAGCATTTTTATCGCTTTACTGACTTAGATAATGATGGTGATAATGAGGCCATACTGATTAGAGGTTGGGAGGATGGCAGTGATGCACAAGTCGCCGACATTGACTTCAACAACCAATCTTTAGAAACCTTGTTTTACTTTAAACCTTATGTCTATCAAGAGGGTAAAACCTATTGGGGTTACGTTTGGGATTTGGACAATCTAATAATTGATAATGACGGTAAGATATTAAGTGCCTACCAAACCTATGCTAATAAAGACTATGCTAATGAAGACTATGCTAATAAAGACTATGCTAATAAAGACTATGCTAACGAAGACTATAATTATGCCATGGGACAATCTCAAACCCAGTTGCCCATACTTTTATTCTCAGCGAATGATAATTTTGAACCTCAGTGGGAAGATGAGCCGTTGAGTAATGTCAGCTTCCATACCTTTGATCAAATCTACAAGTTTAGTGTTAGAGATTAGCCGATTCTCTACCCAGTTTGCTAGCTTATTGACTTACTCATGCTACTGATTCAAACTCTTGTTTTGCTTCATTATACCGATACATACTTATCACGACTGATTTTTTGATTGACATAGGTCCTATCTCATTATCACTATCCATATGTCCTGTTTCTAAACTTGATATTGACTTAACTATCTAAAATCCGCTACTCATTAAAACGTTTCGTCAAAATAGACATCAGAATCTGTCTTACATCTTATGGTGTAGCGACTTGGGGTGAAGCATGACTGACCATTGGCAGAGTCATTATGCTATCGTATAGTCCCGTAGGTGCGCCCCGAGCACTATTTAAGAGAGCGATTTTAGAACTATAAAACCACTTATAAGAAAATTCTGGTAAGCCGTCTTAATCAACGTTTAAATTATCTTCTAATAATAGATTTGGTGCGCAGGGCGCACCCTTGTATCTTGACTGACCCCTTAACGCAATCAACGAGAGTTGATAAACTAAAGCGGTTAATCACGAGCATTGAGAGCATGAGCGCACCCTTAGTGCCTAGACACTGTAGCGTAGATAATGCCCAATGCTCATTTTTATCATCTTAATACTCTGAATGGTATCCAAGTGCCTCAATACGAGTGACACTGCATGAACAAGGGAAGATGACAAGATGACTCATTATATTGGTATCGATGTTAGTAAAGCAAAGCTTGATGTTGCATGGCTTAAAGATGCAGACAAGCTAAAGGTTAAAACCAAAGTATTTAAAAACAACAAAGACGACTTTGATAATCTTATCAACTGGCTAAAAACAAACGTCAGCGATAATTTAAGTGATATACACGTAACCCTTGAAGCAACAGGTGTCTATCATGAGAATGTGGCTTATTTTCTACATGATAAAGGTATTGCTCTAAGTATCGTAAATCCAGCCTATGTCAGAAGCTATGCAAACTCTCTTGGTAGTCGCAATAAAACTGACAAAAAGGATAGCGTCTTACTGGCTCGTTATGCTAATAGTGCTAAGCCAGAACAGTGGACACCGCCACCAGTAGAAGCAAGACAATTAAAGTCATTATTGACTCGTTTAGATGCACTACAGCAAGACTTGCAACGTGAGCTTAACCGTCAAGAAAAAGCATATGCTACTGATACTGCGCCTATTGTGAAGCAATCCATTGGCACTATGATTGATGCTTTAGAAGTTGCTATTGCAAAGCTTAACGATGATATTGATGATCATATCGATAAACATCCTAAGTTAAAGCATGACCAAGAGCTACTACAAACTATCAAAGGTGTAGGCCCTGCCACATCAAGACAGATGCTATCGCTGATGCACAATAAGCAGTTTACTAAAGCGTCACAGGTTGCAGCCTTTATTGGTCTTGTTCCTAGACATATTGAGTCAGGACAGTTTAAAGGCAAATCACGTTTAGCTAAGAATGGTTCAAGTGCTATTAGAGCTAAACTGTATATGGCTGCAGTGGTATCCACTAAATGGAATCCTGATATTAAGGCACAGTACGAGAGGCTGTTAGCCAATGGTAAGTGCAAGATGCAGGCGATTTGCGCTGCTATGCGTAAGCTTGTGCATATCTGCTATGGTGTATTGAAACATCAATCTCCTTATCAGGCAAAAGTTGAATTTATTTCTGCTTGATATTTATTTTTTAAGATGGTATCTAC
>NZ_JBXYJG010000038.1:0-6087 GCF_057396255.1 Psychrobacter sp. CX21
AAGATACCATCTTATATGTCAACTCAAATTACTATCAAATAGCAACTTGAGGTTTGTATTTGCTTTGGTGCTTTATCACACCATAGCAAATCTGTAATAACTTTCTCATACCTGCAATCAAAGCCACTTTTTTGCATTTTCCTCTCTTCAGCAGTCGCTCATATAGTTGCTTAACATCAGGATTGCAACTAATTGCAGATAAAGCACACATAAACAACTTCGATCGTAGGTTGCCATCCCCTTTTTTACTAATACGGCTTTTTCCTTTAAAGATTCCTGACTGTATATGTATAGGGGTTAATCCAACAAATGAGGCACATTGCGAAGCATCCTTAAAATCCTTAGATAGGAGTAGCGACAATACATTCGGTGCGACTGTCTTACCTATGCTTGGAATGCTAACTAGGTTGATAGCCTAACTTTAAGTCAGGATGATTACCTATGTGTTTATCTATTTTGGCTTGGATGATATCTATTTGTTCGTTATAAGTGTCTATCACTTGTTTTATAGACTGGGCGATATCGTTGTCATAGCTTTTTCTAGATTCAACTTTTTCTAGACGGTTGCTTTCTCGCTTTTTATCAGCCTTGAGCGTGTCTAAACGGTCTAGCAGATACTTGAGCTTTCTCACGTGCTCAGGTTCTGGCTGCCATGCTTTAGGGTGCCTTGTATAGGCGTATTGCGCGAGTACGTACGCGTCTTGTTTGTCGGTTTTGTGATGACTGCCGATGGCACCTGCAAATTGTTTGGCATATGCCGGATTAATAACGGATACTGTGTAGCCTTTACTGTGTAGATCATAGGCTAGGTTCTCATAGTATATGCCTGTGGCTTCCATGATGATAAGACATTCATCCGGTTTCTTGTTTGTGCTTTGCTTAGCTAGCCATTTGGTAAAGATTGCAAAGCCTTTTTCGTCATTAGTAAAGGTTTTGCTGTGGGCTTTGTTTTTAACTTTTTTACCTTCTTGGTTTAGCCATGTTGCGTCAAATTTAGCTTTGGATATGTCAATTCCAACGTATACTTGATAGGTCATTTCTTTGCATTTCCCTTGTGAATACAGTGTCTCTTAGTTTTATTTTCTAAGGCACTTTGATACCATTCAATCTAAAGAAATACAGGTAGAGGGCTTTATCTTTGCGTCGAGCTCTTTGGCTATAGCGGGATCACTAGCTCACTCTACCTGCTACCATAGCTAAGGTTAACACTTATCTATGGCTTTTTTAACATACAAGCGGGATAAGCTCCAACAACCCTTTATTCCTAAATTAACATACATGCCCTCGTCAATACTTGCTGCTACGCGCTGAGCGATTTCATCATCCGTCCATGCGGTATAGCTATTAAAAAGTGATAACTAAATTTTTAAACGTCTAATTAAAATTTTTGTGTTATTTAATTAAATCAATCAAAAGCTTATGATTAATTTAATATTAAAATCATAGTCAATAGGTTTTAATAGGCACTAAGCGATATCAGTACCATACTAATGCTAAGCAAGTTTAACGTTGCAGATCTTATTTTATAAGCTTTTGATAAAGCTTGGGCAATAAAAACATGAAATTATTGGGTTAATCAAACCCTTAACAACTTTAAGTATTTGTACCCTTATTATTCGTTAGGGCTTAAAGTATATAGGCTTATGCGGTATATATAATATTAATAGCCGACATGACTTTTAAGGGTAAATCGCTATTTATCAATGATTAAATTAATTTATCACTAGGGAGACATCCATGAGCGATATGAATGATAAAAAATGTCCATATTCAACAACCAATTTAACCATGAGTAATGGTGCGCCAGTTGTTGACAATGACAATAGTAAAACAGCAGGCCAACGTGGTCCTCTATTAGCGGAAGATTTATGGCTTAATGAAAAGCTTGCCGACCTTAACCGTGAAGTTATACCAGAACGTCGTATGCACGCTAAAGGTTCCGGTGCTTACGGTACATTTACGGTGACTAACGACATCACCAAATACACCCGCGCTGATATCTTTAGCGAAGTCGGCAAAAAGACGGAAATGTTTGCTCGCTTTAGTACCGTTGCAGGCGAGCGCGGTGCCGCTGATGCTGAACGCGATATTCGTGGATTTGCACTAAAGTTCTATACCAATCAAGGTATCTGGGACTTAGTGGGTAACAACACGCCGGTATTCTTCGTACGTGACCCACGCAAATTCCCAGATTTAAACAAAGCGGTTAAGCGTGATCCACGTACCAACATGCGCTCAGCAACTAACAACTGGGACTTTTGGACCCTACTTCCTGAGTCGTTCCACCAAGTGACCATCACGATGAGTGACCGTGGTATTCCAGCCACGTACCGTCATATGCATGGCTTTGGCTCACATACGTATAGCTTTATTAACAAAGACAATGAACGCTTTTGGGTGAAGTTCCATTTCCGTACTCAGCAAGGTATCAAAAACTTAACTGATGCAGAAGCTGCTGATATTATTGCGACGAACCGTGAAAGCCATCAAGAAGATCTGCTAAATGCGATAGATAATGGCGATTTTCCTAAGTGGAAAATGTATGTTCAAATCATGCCAGAAGAAGATGCTGACAAAGTACCCTATCATCCATTTGACCTTAGTAAAGTTTGGCCAAAAGGTGATTATCCACTGATTGAAGTGGGTGAATTTGAATTAAACCGCAACCCAGAAAACTACTTCTTGGATGTAGAACAGGCTGCATTTGCACCAAACAACCTAGTACCTGGTATTAGCGCCTCTCCAGACCGCATGCTACAAGCCCGTCTGTTTAGCTACGCTGACGCACAGCGTTATCGTGTTGGGGTTAATCACAAGCAGATTCCAGTAAACAAACCGCGTTGCCCTGTTGCGAGTAACCACCGAGATGGTCAGGTTCGGGTTGATGACAACTATGATGGTCGACCACACTACACGCCAAATAGCTTTGAGCAGTGGCAAGATCAGCCGCAATATGCTGAGCCACCTATGAAAGTTGATGGCTATGCAGCTCATTATGATTTCCGTGAAGATTCAAACGATTATTTCAGTCAGCCGCGCGCGCTATTTAATCTGATGACTAATGAGCAAAAAGAAGCGTTATATGGTAATACCGCTCGTGCGATGGGCGATGCCCCAGACTTTATTAAGTATCGTCATATCCGTAACTGTTACATGTGTGACCCAGCGTACGCTGAAGGCGTTGCCAAAGCTCTTGGACTAACGGTTGAAGATGCAAAAGCGGCCCGTGAGACTGACCCTGCTCGTCATTTAGATAGCTTGTTATAAGCGTCTACATATTTCAAGCAGTAGCTAAGCGTATCATTGATTTGAGAACTTAGCTCATACTTGTGACCGTGACCTGTTGTACTTAAGCTTATTGATATTTACTTATTAATAGCTACTTATTGCTTATAGTTTCAGGTAACGCATAAAAGCACCTACCGTTTATCGTGGTAGGTGCTTTTTTATGTCTTAGTAGTAAATCATTAACGCTGACTCGCCTGCTTATTTATCATATATAGTTAATGGACTACTAATCGGTTACGGCGTTAACCTTGCGAAGCCTACATGAGTAGTACTTGCACTCGGTTGACTTAGAACCAATTTAGACATCTTTGTCTATAGTGTCACGTTAAATCAACAGAATTAATATACAACTGAATATTTAACCCTGTTAAATAGGTACAGTTAGTAAACGACAATAATGTTAAAGTCTTATAATAAATTAAGTAACCAATAGATAACGAGAGAGTTATGTCAGATAAAATTATTAATTTAGGTTCAGGTTTTTGGAATATCCGTGGCTCATTTAAACTGGGTGGTATCATTGACATTGGTACACAGTGCTCATTGGTACAGCTTAATTCTGGAAATTATATATTTTTAGACAGCTATACTTTAACTGGCAATGTTCGTGATGACGTCATGCGCTTAACCAATCAAGGTAAAGACGTGGAAGCGGTCTTAAATCTGCATCCTTTTCATACGGTACATTGTGAACAAATGGCCAAAGATTTCCCTGATGCCATTCACTACGGTAGTGAAAGACACAAAACCGAAGTTCCATTAGTGACTTGGGCAGATGATTTGGTAGAAAGTGATGCGGTTACACAGCGTTATCCAGAGCTTAAATTCTCAGTACCTGAAGGTATTTATTATATTCATCCGAATCAGAATATTCATGCAGGCTCGTTACTCGCTTACCATCCTACCAGCAAAACCCTACATGTTGATGATACATTCGTATCTCCACCCGCAAAAATCCTCAAGGCCATAATGCCAGAGCTGTCATTACACCCTACTACTAAAAAAGCACTAAAAGATGAACCAAATGCAGGTAAAGCCTATTGTGATTGGGCAGAAAACTTAGCTCATGAATGGAAAGACACGATGAATTTCTGTGCTGCTCACTCAGACCTAGTCCGCTTTACTCAAGGTAAGTTTAAGCAGGCTCTACTGTCTGCTATTAATAAAGCAAGACCTAAGCTTGAAAAGGCGTAAACTATCAAATAACCGAATGATTACTTTAAATAGTTAATCGTATAATATGCATAGCCACTAGATTCAAAACTCAAGCCAAATCTTAACCCTGTATAGCGGTCAAGAATTGGCTTGTTTTTATTAAATTTTAATTTTTTTCAAGGGCGATTTAAACCAAACCTATTCCTTAAAATAAATAAAAGAGAATCTTTAGCATACATTCAGTTTATTAATCATTTATTAATAATATTCTTGTTCATGATATTCGCGTGTTATGATTACAAGCTTAAGTTTACTATCTTTAGCAAAATCTTAAATTATCAGAGCCCATCCTGAATTCTGTGTAACTGCAATTTAGATTAAATGCTTACTAACACGCTCATCGAACATAATCATAAATCGATTAAGAGCAGACGTCCAGTTACGGATGGGCATCGACCACTTTTTAGACGCCTGCTGAGTCGCTAGATAAACAACCTTTAACGCCGCTTGATCAGATGGGAATATCTTACGCTTATTCACAGCGGTACGAATCACGCTATTTAATGACTCGATAGCATTGGTCGTATAAATGGCTTTTCTAATGTCTTTCGGGTAATCAAAGAACACGGTTAAGCCCTCCCAATTATTGCGCCAAGAGGTAACCACATGCGGGTATTTATCGCCCCAGATCTCATTAAACTGCTCAAGGCTAGCCTCTGCCAGCTCAAGCGTATCAGCACCATAAACCGCCTTTAAACCAGCCGCTACTTTTTTTCTATCTTTCCATGGTACAAACTTCATAGAGTAACGTACCATATGCACAATACATAGCTGAACCTGTGTGTTTGGATATACCGTATTAATTGCCTCGCTAAAGCCTTTTAAACCATCCACACAGGCAATAAGAATATCTTGAACCCCACGGTTTTGTAGTTCAGTGAGAATACCTAGCCAGAACTTAGCGCCTTCATTCTCCGATAGCCACATACCCAGTAGCTCCTTTTTGCCCTCAAGATTGACGCCTAAGGCCAGATAGATGGCTTTATTAATGATTTGCTTGTCTTGACGTACTTTAACGACAATGCAGTCTAAATATACGATAGGATATAAGCTACTTAGTGGACGATTCTGCCATGCTGTGATGTCATCTATGATGTTGTCAGTAACCCTTGATACGAGACTGGTTGAGATATCAACGTCATAGATATCTTTGATACTCTCAACAATCTCAGTGGTTGTCTGGCCTTTGGCGTAAAACATGATGATTTTATCATCGAGCCCAGTGATACGAGTTTGATGCTTTGCAACCAATACAGGATCAAAGCTTCCTTCACGGTCTCTGGGTGTAGATACTTCAATCTCACCTGTGTCACTGCGCACTGTCTTTTTGGTGTGACCGTTGCGCTTGTTTGGGGTATCCGCCTTTTCATGCTTAGGATAGCCTAGATGCTCTTCCATCTCGGCTTCTAATGCAGTGTCAATAAATGACTGCATGAGCTCTTTTTGAAATGCTTTGATGTCTTCAAAGCTGCCAACGTGTTTGGCCATTTGTTCGGCTAGTTTTTTTAGTTCTGTTTGTTTTGTCATTGCTTATTCTCCTTTACTATGGATTATAAGCAGTTACACAAAGTTTGGGAAAGTCTC
>NZ_JBXYJG010000039.1:0-5725 GCF_057396255.1 Psychrobacter sp. CX21
AAATACAGGTAGAGGGCTTTATCTTTGCGTCGAGCTCTTTGGCTATAGCGGGATCACTAGCTCACTCTACCTGCTACCATAGCTAAGGTTAACACTTATCTATGGCTTTTTTAACATACAAGCAGGAATAGCTGCTTATAAAACCACTTCTACCATTCTACGTTTATTCACCTTTAGGCAGCCCCATTATGGAAAAACCCTCATTTTATAGTAAACTTTGGCGCTTTAATGCGGTTGTGATTGCCCTAGCTGGTACAGGTGCACTATTAATGGTAATTATCGGCTTGATTGCGTTAGCAATAGATATTTTCGGCGATATGACGCGTGGTATTTCAAGACAGAACATGGTTAACGTTGAGGACAGTATTGAGATTAATGAGGACTTGTTTTACGGCGATCCGTCCGTGGTAACAGGCACGAGCTTTATGAAAGTTCCGCTTAATACAAGTCAGTCTTATGAGCGAGGCGGCAGCTCTTATGGCAGTAAAGAAACCATTTCAACACGTAATTTTCTGTTTTATAATTTACAGACACAGGCGCATCGTTGGTTGATTAACCAAAACCACTATTTGATGAAGTCAAACCCGTTACGCGCTGAGCAAGCCTCGGAATTTAGACAAGTTGGCGAATCAGAAACGGCTGTTAACGCTTATGCCTATCAGGTAGTCAAGGCGGATACCAATGGCGATAAAAGGCTCACCTTTAATGATGACATTACCTATGCGCTATCGAAACCTGATGGGTCGGGATATGTCGAGTTGATTGAGGATATTTATCAGGTTTTAGACACTGAATATATAGGCGATAATACTTATGCGGTGGTGTATCGCAAGACGGATGACCTGTTTGTTGCGACGATTGATGTTAATCAGCTTGCATTAATTAGCAATGCGGCGTTACCAGCGTATTAGGGTTAACCGTCTATTCGGGTTTTTGCACACCTTCGTACTTCTTCACACGGCGACATTTATCTGAGCAATACACCATACTGTCCCAGTTTTTATCAAGCTTTTTAGACCAGCTAAACTCACGCTGGCAGACAGGGCATTCTTTTAAGCGGGCGTTCTTTTTCTTATGAGCCATAATTTTATCTTAAACAGTCTTGTCTTGAATTAAGGGTTGGGTTGCAAGATGTATGGATATAGAAGCTGGGTTTGCACCGTTGCTTGCAATGTTGTTTTTAGTCTGAGGCTTGGTCATCTCCTATCCTTATATCTTTAATACGTTTATTTACGCCGCTATATGTTTATTTTGCCACACCTCACAGACCATTAAAAAACAACATCTGATACAACGCCTCAATGGTATCGATTTTAGTAAACTGCCCTTTGTTCACAGTACGAATATTAGGCCGCTCGTTCTTGATGCCCTCGCTATTTGCTTTAACATGTTTGGCAATTTTAGCATCGTCTAAGCCCAGTAACGGCTTGCCCGCCTCATTTCCCAAAAAGTAAAACGAAGTAAACTCGAGTGTGTCTTCATCAAATACAATCCACACGACGCATCCTGACGGTTTGGTGGCGAGCTTGGTGTGTATCTTTTGGCGAGACGTTCTACCGCCAAACTTTGAGGCTTTAAGCTGAATATGGCGCATAACGTTGTTGTTCTCTAGCACGATGTCACAGCCTGCGTTGTCCACTTCTGGTTTTAGCACCTCTAGCGCACAATCGCCTTGCTGCCAAGAGAGTTTAAGCATCTCACTGACAAAGACGTGCTCGATAAGCTTTTCTCGGAAGCTGGAATGAATGAAATGTTTGCTCATAATAGTTATCACCATTTCTTTTTTTAGTATTAGGCTTCACAATCTATTAAATAAAGGGTTAATACCCTTTCGCAACTAATGCCTTAACCTTGGCGCATCCGTCTTCATAGTGTTGAATATCACACGTTTTTTGATACATCGCTTTGGCTAGCTTATAATCTTGCTGTAGACCAATACCCTGCTCGTACATCTCACCGAGTCTATACATTGCTTCAAGATACTCATCATCAGCGGCTTTTTGATAATAGCGAATAGCCGTCTCATAGTTTTGCGGCACGCCCAACCCTTGATCAAATAACTCACCTAATTTATATTGAGCACCGACAAAACCTATCGTGTCTGATTTTTCAAACCAGTCAATGGCATGGTCATAATTTTGGGCGACCCCTTTACCCTTTAAATACATCAAACCAAGGTTGTATAAAGAGATGCCTTCGTTTTGCATAGCCGCTTTGTAGTACCACTCCCTTGCCTTACTATAGTCCTGAGGAACGCCCTTCCCTTCTTCATACATTACACCAAGAAAATGTTGCGCACCTGCATCGCCTTGATCGGCAGCTTTGTTCAGCCAGTTTAGCGCTTTGGCGTAATCTTGCTCGACCCCACTGCCCGATTCGTACATCATACCAAGCGCAAATTGCATACCCACATCGCCTTCATTGGCAAGCTTTGTAAAGGTGGCGATACCTGTATCAATATCGGTGGGGGTGTCTGAATGGAATATTTGCTGGGTCGCCACGTGCTGTTGAACAAGGACGGGATCCTTCTCAGCATATTTTTGTATTGATGCGTATACTTCGTTCTGCTCCGTTTCACCGTTTTGGCCCTGTAGAGTAAACATGCCAAAGGCGTCTGACAGTTCAGCCGTTCTATCGCTTATTATAAAACAGTCGCAGTCTTCATAAGCCTTGTAGGCCACGCCCGACAAGGAAAAAATTACCAGTACAATTAAGAAAAACGATTGAGCGTTAATGTTTGCCTTTTGGCTAATCGTTTTTAAGGGACTGGTATTTAAATCGCTAGCAACCTGACCTTTGATAGACCGGCGACTCAATAGTGACTTGGGTAGTAGGTTAGAAAATGACTTAGATCGCGATTTAGATACCGATTTAGATAGTTGCTTTGATAGCGGCCGAGATAAAGAATGAGACCATGGTTTATAGGATGCTTTCTTTTTGAAATCAGAGAGGGTCTTTTTTTTATAGTTAAACGTTTTAGCCTTTCTTTTATATAACTTCTTATTCGATTTGATGTTTGATGAGGTTTTTTTAAAGGGCATGCTTTATCTCTGGTTATGGGGCTATTTAGACCTATTAAGCGAGAAGATTTTATTGAGTTACTGAATAAAAACTGAACTATCGCGAAGTATGCAAACGTTGTATTTATGACAAACGAGATCTGCTTAAAACCATTTTAGGCATTTTAGGATAGTTACTTTATTGTTTAGCTATAGCTTAACAAATATATCTACTGAGTATTTAAATTATAAGCTAACCTTCACTTTGTATATAACTAAATTTTATGACTCAGATTTTAAAAATATGATAATTTTATCTATCTTTAACGAGATGATTAAAATAATGACTGATACTTTGAAAGGAGTCGATTTTGAGTAAAATTGCCGCAGCCTCTCAGTGGATTGGTAAAACCTTCGCGATTTGGGCACTGGTTAGTGCTGTTTTAGGTTTTATATTCCCTGAGTTTTTTGCATCATTAGCCAAATTCATAGTGCCAATTTTGGGCATAATTATGTTTGGGATGGGAACGACGCTTAAGACAGATGACTTTGTTGAGATAGTTAAACGTCCTAAGCTGGTATTGGTTGGCTTATTGGCTCAGTTTACTTTAATGCCTTTAATCGCATATCTATTAACCGTCGCTTTTAATCTCGACCCTTTAATTGCTGTTGGTGTAATACTAGTCGGTTGTTGTCCAGGGGGAACATCGAGCAATGTCATTACCTTTTTGGCGAAGGGCGATGTGGCTTTAAGCGTCTCCATTACCTCCATCTCTACTCTGCTTGCACCAATACTAACCCCTATTCTACTTAAAATCTTTGCTGGACAATTGATCGAAATTGAACTTGCTAACATGATGATGTCTATTACTAAGATGGTTATTATTCCTATAATACTGGGGTTATTATTTCATAAGTTACTGGGTAGCAAGGCTGAAATGGCTAATGATATTTTGCCGACAGTGTCAGTCGTCGGTATTGCAATAATTATTGCAGCAGTAGTAGCGGTGTCTAGAGATACTATCTTAACCAGCGGCGTTTTGGTCTTTATTGTAGTGGCACTGCATAATTGTATTGGTTACGCATTAGGCTATTTGATCGCACGCATCAGTGGCTTTAGCGAAGCGCAAAGACGCGCTATTTTGGTAGAAGTGGGTATGCAAAACTCTGGACTTGGCGCGGCACTGGCAGCTACTTATTTTAGTCCTGCAGCTAGCCTACCAAGTGCGCTATTTAGCGTTTGGCATAACTTTAGTGGTGCGCTAGTGGCGAACTTCTTTGTGCGCAAAGATAGAGGCAAGGATTGATTGGCTAGTATTTTATGGTCATTAAGCGTTTAAGTTGTCGCATATTCTGAACCATTGTTTTATATGAATTGGAGCGCACGGCGCACCCTACGGGAAATCATACTCGATGAATTCTTAACTTAAGAAAAGCTTATACGACGCTCTTTGTAGCTAAATCATTATAGCCTGATGTTAGGCTAGTTTATGTAGATACCATCTTAAAAAATAAATATCAAGCAGAAATAAATTCAACTTTTGCCTGATAAGGAGATTGATGTTTCAATACACCATAGCAGATATGCACAAGCTTACGCATAGCAGCGCAAATCGCCTGCATCTTGCACTTACCATTGGCTAACAGCCTCTCGTACTGTGCCTTAATATCAGGATTCCATTTAGTGGATACCACTGCAGCCATATACAGTTTAGCTCTAATAGCACTTGAACCATTCTTAGCTAAACGTGATTTGCCTTTAAACTGTCCTGACTCAATATGTCTAGGAACAAGACCAATAAAGGCTGCAACCTGTGACGCTTTAGTAAACTGCTTATTGTGCATCAGCGATAGCATCTGTCTTGATGTGGCAGGGCCTACACCTTTGATAGTTTGTAGTAGCTCTTGGTCATGCTTTAACTTAGGATGTTTATCGATATGATCATCAATATCATCGTTAAGCTTTGCAATAGCAACTTCTAAAGCATCAATCATAGTGCCAATGGATTGCTTCACAATAGGCGCAGTATCAGTAGCATATGCTTTTTCTTGACGGTTAAGCTCACGTTGCAAGTCTTGCTGTAGTGCATCTAAACGAGTCAATAATGACTTTAATTGTCTTGCTTCTACTGGTGGCGGTGTCCACTGTTCTGGCTTAGCACTATTAGCATAACGAGCCAGTAAGACGCTATCCTTTTTGTCAGTTTTATTGCGACTACCAAGAGAGTTTGCATAGCTTCTGACATAGGCTGGATTTACGATACTTAGAGCAATACCTTTATCATGTAGAAAATAAGCCACATTCTCATGATAGACACCTGTTGCTTCAAGGGTTACGTGTATATCACTTAAATTATCGCTGACGTTTGTTTTTAGCCAGTTGATAAGATTATCAAAGTCGTCTTTGTTGTTTTTAAATACTTTGGTTTTAACCTTTAGCTTGTCTGCATCTTTAAGCCATGCAACATCAAGCTTTGCTTTACTAACATCGATACCAATATAATGAGTCATCTTGTCATCTTCCCTTGTTCATGCAGTGTCACTCGTATTGAGGCACTTGGATACCATTCAGAGTATTAAGATGATAAAAATGAGCATTGGGCATTATCTACGCTACAGTGTCTAGGCACTAAGGGTGCGCTCATGCTCTCAATGCTCGTGATTAACCGCTTTAGTTTATCAACTCTCGTTGATTGCGTTAAGGGGTCAGTCAAGATACAAGGGTG
>NZ_JBXYJG010000003.1:0-258982 GCF_057396255.1 Psychrobacter sp. CX21
TGTAAATACCCCATCTTTAACACAACATCATCGTAGAATCGTTAAGCCACCTGTCTGTACTGGGCAGGTGTCATATCATCAAGTGAATCATGGGGTCTTTGGGTGTTATAAACCTCAATCCAATCTTCAGTCAGTTGATTGACCTCGTTTAAATTGTTGAAAAGGTAACAATCTAAAACCTCATTGCGATAACTGCGATTAAACCGTTCAATATAAGCATTCTGATAAGGACAACCAGGTTCGATATAGTCAATGTAAATACCGTGAGCCGATGCCCAATCAGTGAATACGTGTGAGGTAAACTCACTACCATTATCCACACGAATTTGCTTAGGGTAACCATGCCACTCGGCTAGCTGATCAAGGTAGCGAATCACTCGAAGTGAGGGGATGCTGGTACCAATATCAATGCCTAATACTTCACGGTTATAATCATCAATCACATTAAAGGTTCGAAAGCGAATATTGTTATGTAGCTTATTGCTCATAAAGTCCATAGACCAAGTATGCCCTAATGCACTTGGCACACTTAGCGGCTGAGGATTGCGTGCTGGCAGTCGCCTTTTAGTCTTACGGCGTAGGTTTAAGTTTAACGCTTTGTAAACACGATGTACGCGCTTGTGATTCCATGAATAGCCAAGTGCTCGCATACGCTTAAAGCACTTTGGAAAACCCCAGCGATTATGCTTGTCAGTAAGCTCATTTAAGACATCAATAATCTCACTGTCATCAGATAGTTTAGGCTTGTAGTAATAAGCAGTTCGACTCATGCAGACCACCTGACAGCTAACCACAATACTAACACCATACTGCGCCTGCAGTTCTTGTGCCCAGACTTTACGTTCATGGACAGGCGCTATAGCTTTTTTATGATTTCTTCCTGCATTTGTGATTTGAGGCTTAAATCAGCATACATCTGTTTAAGCCTACGGTTTTCTTCTTCTAGTTCTTTTAGTCGCTTGACGTCAGAGGCTTCCATACCTCCGTATTTAGACTTCCACTTGTAGTAGGTTGAACTAGCAATACCGTATTTACGGCACAGCTCTTTGGCAGGTATTCCAGCTTCTGCTTCTTTTAAGATTGATACTATTTGGGTTTCAGTCATTCGTTTGCTCATGTTAAAACTCCTTATGGGTATTTTATAAGAAATTCTACGTTTGAGCTGTGTTATTTTAGGGGATAGTTACACTTTAAATAGTCGATACATTGAAATGGACTTAGACCTTTTGCTATGTCTATGTTAGGTGGATTCTTTTTCTTACTAGACTGCTCTTTTATTAGCTTAATCAAGCTATCAATATCGTATTTGGTTTTACATTGCTGTGTAGATAGCAACTTTTTAAATCTATTCAACTTATTTATATTGAATTTGAAGTTGTTTATAGCTTTACGTTTTGCATAACTCAAAGCTTCTTCATCTTTAATCGTTATACGCAGTATTGAAAAGGCGATTTCGTATGATGTATAAGTAAATATTAAATATAGAAATGGGATACTTAACAAGGATAAAAATATAGGGTTCCAGAAATTTTGGTAAAGTTGAAAATTATAAATAAAGTCTAAATTATTAGATAAAGACCAAGCTGAATAAATCAATAGAATAAACCCTATAACAGACTGTAATGTAGTAAATAGGACATTAACTTCTCTATACTCCGCTTTTCCGTCTGTAAATGACGCAAATATTATTACCAAAAATAGAATCGGAAGTAGTATCAACTCTAAGACAAAGCTCAACGTATAAATATTTAAAAAGAACTCTACTACTAATAATATCTTCAAGTTATCTTTTATTATGTTCTTTTTAAAGCTCTCGATATCTCTACTTTCAACTGCCCTGAATATATTTATAAATCCAACACCGAAAAACCACCAAATGGTATTCCTAAATTGCCCATAATCCCAAAACCCTAGTTTTTTTAAGATGTAAATAGATATAATAGTATTTAAAATAAGCATTGAAATAACTATAAAAATATTCTTCTGAAAGAAAGATATGAACAACTGCTTTAAATGCTTAGATATATCAGGAACTTTAAAGTAAATTAATACAGATATAACAAACAACCAAACTACAAAAGCTCGGTCTCTATTATTAAATGAACCAAGAATTAAATTGATTATAGATATACTCGAATCAGACAAACACAGTCCTATAAGATTTTAAATAAAAAACATGTTGAGTCTTAGTCAGTCTTTTAAACCGTAATTAAATAAAAACTCAACTTAAAATTTGAACACTCCTAATCTCAAATAGTTAGAGCGGTTTAGTCCAATTTTAGGCGGATATACTTACTTGAACATTGGATTGAAGGGTCCTACCTCTTTTAATTTAATCCCATTCATCAAAGTCATGCCACATACTAAAATGGGCGAATGAATAAAACAGAATAAATACAATCTCAATGATTAATGCAGCAATCGCATAATACAAATCCGCTTTAAACCAATAAAATGCAGGAATTATACAAATGAGTATGCCGACTTTTGCACCATGGCCTAGGTTCGCCCAGAAACTATCTCGGTGAGTGAATTCTTCTTTGATAGAGTTTATAAAGTCTTTGAACATATTTTAATCTTACATATCAGCCTTTAACTCTACTTATACCACTATTTAAATTGATTTAATACCATAAAAACGCCACCATATTTACGGTGACGTTCTTTTTGCGTTTACCGAGGGACGAGGCACGGACATAGCGTTTAAAGGGGAACGGGACTTTGACCCGCATATTTCTCCCTTATAATGGGACTGCGATAATGAAGCCATGCTTTTAAAGCTTTTGCTTTTTTTAAAGCCAATGCAAGCATGCCCTCTACCCTATCACAAAGCCTGATAGAACCTACAACGCCTTCAACTGCGCCATCTGCTCACTCATAACTTTAAGCTGACCTTCCAGTTCCTCAAGCTTCGCCTTTTCAGCCTCGACCACTTCCGCAGGCGCTTTACTCACAAACCCTTCATTACCCAGTTTTCGCTCGATGCCGTCAGCTTGCTTCTGTAGCTTCTCTTGCGATTTTGCGAGACGTTTTAGCTCAGCCGTTGGGTCAATTAAGCCTTTCATCGGCACTAATACACGCAGTTTACCGACCATACTTGAAGAAGATAACGGCACGTCCTCTCCCTCGCCGACAATCGTTAAGCTCTCAACTTTAGCAAGCGCTTTAAACTGATTTTCGATACGGTTTAGGCTGGCGATTTGCTCATCGGTGATGTTTTGCAACAGCACAGGCAGGCGCACCGCATTGCCCAGTTTCATCTCCCCGCGAATGTTGCGCACGCCAGCGATAAGCGCTTGTAGCCATGCCATATCGGCTTCTACTTGTTCATTAATATAATTGGTATCCGCTTGTGGGAAGTCAGCTACCATGATACTTTCAGTGTTTTTACGGTCGAGCAATGGCGCTACCGTCTGCCAAATCTCTTCGGTGATATACGGCATCATTGGGTGGGTAAAGCGCATCGCCGACTCTAAGACGTGAATCAGTACGTAACGAATTTGAGACTTGCGAGCCTCTAAGACCGAGTCATCATTAAGGCTCGACTTGGCAAGCTCGACATACCAGTCGCAGTATTCGTTCCAGATAAATTCATAAATATCATGGCTAACCATGTCCAAACGGAACTGCTCAAAATGCTGATGGATGTTGCTAATGGTTGAGTTAAGACGACTCATAATCCATTTTTCAGGCAATTCCCAAACCTTGGGATTGGCTCGGCTATCAATCGGTAGTGCATTGCCCTGCCCTGCATCAGAGCTGTCCACACAGTTCATAAGCACAAAACGGCTGGCGTTCCAGATTTTGTTGGCAAAGTTGCGGTAGCCTTCTACTCGTTTTAGATCGAAGTTAATGTCACGACCAGTGCTGGCAAGCGAGGTGAATGTAAAACGCAGTGCATCAGTACCATAAGAGGGGATGCCCTCTGGGAACTCTTTGCGTGTCTGCTTTTCAATCTTGGCAGCATCTTTTGGATTCATCATATTGCTGGTACGCTTTTTGACCAGTGTTTGTAAATCAATACCATCAATTAAGTCGATGGGGTCTAGCACGTTGCCTTTCGACTTCGACATTTTTTGACCCTGGCTATCCCGTACTAAACCATGTACATAAACGGTCTTAAATGGTATTTGCGGGGTACCGTCAGCATTTTTCATAAAGTGCATGGTCATCATAATCATACGGGCCACCCAGAAGAAGATGATGTCAAAACCTGTTACGAGCACACTGGTTGGGTGGAAGGTTTCAAGCACTTTTTTATCCGCTTGTGGGTCACCCCAACCAAGCGTACTAAACGTCCATAGTCCTGAGCTAAACCAAGTGTCTAATACGTCTTCGTCCTGACGTAGCTCTATGCTGTCGTCAAGATTGTATTTACGGCGTACCTCGTCCTCATCACGGGCAACATAGATGTTGTCGTCATTGTCATACCAAGCGGGAATACGATGTCCCCACCACAGCTGACGGCTGATACACCAGTCTTGTAGGTCGTTCATCCAAGCCATATACATGTTTTTGTATTGGGCAGGTACAAACTCAATGTCGCCATTTTCTACCGCTTCGATAGAGGGTTTGGCAAGCTCTTCAACCGCCACATACCATTGGTCGGTTAACCAAGGCTCAACGATGACACCGCTACGGTCACCACGTGGTGCTTTTAATTGGTAATCTTCGATGTCCTCTAGCCAGCCCTCATCTTTTGCTTGAGCGACCAACTGTTTACGAGCTTCAAAGCGCTCAAGACCTACATAAGCTTCTGGGGTGGCCTCTAGCTGTGGATCACGGGTTTGCAAATCCGGGTAAATCTGCATTTCAGGCAAGATATGTGCATATTTATCAAAAATATTAATCAGTGGCGTGTTATGTCGACGACCAAGCTCATAGTCATTAAAATCATGCGCTGGGGTAATCTTCACCACACCCGTACCAAAGTCGCTTTCGACATAGTCATCGGCAACGATAGGCACAACGCGTCCGGTAATTGGCAAGGTAATGGTTTTGCCCACCAGATGGGTATAACGCTCATCTTTTGGATTAACTGCCACCGCCGTGTCACCTAGTAACGTCTCTGGACGCGTAGTCGCCACGACCACATAATTTTTACCGTCGTTTGTCTTAACCGATTCATCAGTAAAGTAATAACGAAAATGCCATAGCGAGCCTTTTTCATCGGCGTTTTCGACTTCCAAATCAGACAGTGCGGTTTGAAACTTAGGATCCCAGTTTACTAAGCGCTTACCACGGTAAATCAGCCCATCTTCATGTAGACGGACAAACACTTCTTTTACCGCATTGGATAGCCCATCATCCATGGTAAAACGCTCACGCGACCAATCCACAGATGAGCCTAAACGACGGATTTGGCGAGTAATATTATCCCCAGACTCCTCTTTCCACTCCCAGACCTTATCTATAAAGTCTTCACGACTAAGGTCTGTACGCTTAATGCCTTGAGCATTTAGACGGCGCTCAACGACCATTTGCGTTGCAATACCTGCGTGGTCTGTACCCGGTTGCCATAGCGTGTTGTCACCCAGCATGCGGTGATAGCGGGTGAGTGAGTCCATAATGGCATTGTTAAAGCCATGCCCCATGTGCAAGCTACCAGTGACGTTTGGTGGTGGCAAGGCAATCGAGAACGACTCATCGCTGCTGTATTTAGGCTGAAAATAACCGCTGTCTTCCCAGTCTTGATACATGCCTTTTTCAACTTCACTTGGGTTGTACGCATTTTCTAATTGTTTTAGTGCTGATTGAATGGATGCTGTCAGATTGCTATTTGTATTGGAATTGCTCATAGTAGACGTGTCTTATTGTTAATGAGTGTGTAAATTAAAGAAAAAATATTTAAGTTTAAAAGTTAGTTAGATTGATTTTAACGCAGATGACGAAATTTTGTTAGATGGTGAGCGTAATTAAAGCCTACGATGTCTTATTAAACCTTCTGCTTATATATCAAAGAAACGTCTGCACAGGAGTGACATCGAAGCTTCATAACCCAAAACTAATAATCAATAATCAATAATCAACAATAGTAGACTTAGTAAGCTTTATACTTTTAAGATAGCTTTATAAGTAACACTTCTAGTTAAAACTTATCAAGTTAAAGCTTATAATTTGCACTAGTTTTAACGATTGCTATTCACCACTTGGAGTACAAACCAAACCTATTTTATGTCAAATCCTAACCCTCCTTTTAAAGCCTCAGATCTTAGCCAAAAATCTAATCTCAATTTAGAGGATAATTCCTATCGGGAATTTAAAGAAGCCAATTTGGTAATCTCAAAGGATAAACACCCAAGCCTAGACCCTCATAAAGATAGTAATGCCGATAAAAATACTAAAGAAGGTAAAGAAGATAACGAATCTAGTCTTACCAATTCATTAGAAGATGAAGATTTTAAAGAGGTGGATTCAAATAAGCTTGATACCATAAAAGACTTAGCCTCCGACGAAAGCTTTAGTCAACCAAAAAGCTATGCCAGCATCTTAACTGAACAATTTATTCATGCTCGGCACACGCTCAAACGCTCAAATGGCTCAGTTTTTACCAGTGCTTTCATCGCAGGATTAGAGATTGGTATGAGCTATACTATGTTAGTAACCGTTCTAGCACTCTTATCACCGCTGATGCCAAATCTATATGCCACCACGTTAGCCTCTTTGATGTATCCCATCGGATTTATTATTGTTGTTGTGGGTCAATCCCTGCTCTATACCGAACAAACCTCCTTATTGAGCTTGCCTGTCGTGGTTGGTATAGAGAAATTCAAGAAAAAGGATTTAGATAGGTTTAATACTGAGAGGTAAGAGCCATGTATCCAAAAATCATGTAACTAATACTAAGGTTAAAGGTTAAATAAGTGGGTTACTAAAATTTAAGTAGGTAATGGCGGTGGTATGTTTGGATTATCGATGGTATAAACCGCAGTCCCATAAGCTATAGCTTCTACCATACTGCCCGTCAGATTGATGCTAGTCACTTCTAAACGTAACCCATAAATCTGATTATAGCCCATAAACTGAGCCTCTAGCTTCATGCGTAGGATGGCTTCACGCCGTGCACGGTCTAATAAAGACTCATAGGTGGTTAGGTTTTTGCCAAACAGATTCAGCAAGCGGGCTATAATCATTTTAAAATAGTCTTGAGCAATGACCACACTACCCATCACCAACACGCCTTGTGTTTCATCAGCGATTTTAGGGCGATAAAAGCGCTCACTTGAAACAATAATATGGCCCAGCTCTTTTTCTGCAATACCCAATCGTTTAATATGATCGCCTTCATTAAAACGACCAAATACCCAGCCCACAAAAAACAGACCGATAAAAATAATATTGTTGGCAATAAAGTCGAAAATAGCATCCATCACTTTAGCGCTTTCCCATCATCTCATTACTCTATCATTAAGTGATTGCTTCATTCGACTATTGGCTATCGAATTCATTATGATCGCTATCTGATACAGGTAACGGCGGTACTTGTGGTGCGGCCTGCGTAGACGTAGATACTGAAGCTTGCGAGGCATAGCTTTCAGGCACTGCGTTAACCGCGGTACCATAGACAAATAATTCTGACGCCCCTTGAGCGATACTAGACGTTGAAAAACGGATACCAACAATAGCATTAGCGCCCAATACTTCTGCTTTCGCTAACATACGATCTATCGCTTCTTGACGCGACTCTTCTAGTAACTCGGTATACGCGGTTAATTCACCCCCGACAATATTCTTTAAACTTGAGAATATATCTTTACCGACATGTTTTGAACGTACGGTACTACCATACACCACATCCAATCTTTCAACGATGGTATAGCCTGGAAGGTGTTCAAGATTAGACAGCTGTATGCTCATAACTTACTCGTCTGAATTAAATAATAAAAATAACTCACTTAAATTGCCTTCAATACTATTGGCCATCTGAGCCAAAGCATCATCATCACCGCGAATCTCGGCCAAATCTTCATCTTCAGCTTCATTACCGTCTGCATCTATGGTATCAATGCCACTGAACACCATCATGGGTAACGTTAGCATCGCCACATCTTCGCTGCTTTGTTCGTCACTGAACCAATCAACGTTTTCATCGCCATACATAGCGTCAACAAATCCTATTGACCAAGCTGTTAATTCGGACTCTGGAGAAAAATCAACCTCACCGGAGTCTTCTTCAATCTCTAAAGGCAGCGAAATACCCGCTTCACTTTGTAGGTCTTCGAGTAGCTCTGATCGCCACTCTTTAATCGCTTTTTTGACATCATTGCTTACTTGGTTATCTTGACCTTCAAACAATAACGACATCCAGTTAGGGAGTGGTTTCCCGACAATAGTTGCAGTCAAAAAGCCATGCGTGGCCACACTATCAAGCCCATGTTTATTGGCATCAGAATCTAGGTAATCTTGTAACTCATCTAAAGTCATGGTGATCTCATATATGGTTTTATTTATTATAGGTTTTATTAAATCGTTTTAGCATGATTAAAAAGTTATCGATCTTAAAAATATAACGTTAAAACTTATTACTTATTTTTGAAACTTTTAAAAGCTCTAAACTATATTGGTAACTTATGATTTAAAGTTAGAGCGACCCATGTTTACTTCAATTTTAGATCGAATATAGATCTTTGTTGAATAGAAGGCTGTGAGAGGACAATGTCGTATAGAGATGAATATCATATAAACTGTTAGAGTATCTAAAGCAATCTATACGGTTAGCAAATACCAACCGCGGGTATTACTCTTCTTCTAAGTTTAAATCATCAAGATCATCATCTAAGTCATCAAGATCGTCTAAGTCATCATCAAAACCATCTCTTAGTTCACGCTCTAAGCGCTTTTCCTCAAGCATATTATCGATCAAACGTCGCTTTTCTAAGCTGGTTAAGCGTGCCGCTTCTGCTTCTGCCTCATCTACTTTTTTGGCATCATCATCGTCGTCAAAGTTATCATCATTAAAGTCATCAAGATCGTTATCACTCATGTTTTTATCCTCTTATTTTATTAAATTATTATAATAGGTAGTCTTAATAAGATGATTAGTAAGTCAGTTAAGAAGTTAATTTATAGTTCAATTAAATGAATATAAGCAGTCGCTTTTAATCATAAAAACATTTACTAGCATACCGTAACAATTTAATTAAAAAAGCCAATTTTATTAAAGCTATTTATTGTTTTTTTAAGTTTATTTTGTATAGCCTTTCTTATTGATTATTATGAGTTCGCTGACAACAATACCGCATCCCGCACAGTTATCAAGCGCGTCATGATTGGTTCACTGACTCCGCTTAGACGCGCACAGTCTCGTTCATATACCGTCGTTGGATTTTGTAAGTTATTAAGCTGCATATTACCGCTTAATTGTTTAAGCCCTGCGACAGGCAACAACACTAAGATATCGTTCACTTGGGCATTATTAGTTAACAGTTGCGACATCTTGCTATTGGTGGCGTAATCGCTTACGCCAACACGAACCTCTAGAGCAAACCGCTTTAATTCTCGATGCTTAATATAAGTAACTTGATTTAACATCAAATATACTCGTGCCAGCATCATAGCAGCCAGTGCTATTTTGTTGTGATCGTCTTTACACGCGAGCTCAACTGTTGCCCCTTTGGCATCAAAAGTTGGGGTATTGCTAACGCTTACACCAAACAATAATGGTTGTTTGAGCAACTCAGTTATCGTTCGATCTAATAGCTGCGAGCATAGGGCTAAATAGGGTTTTGATTTTTCAGCTGCCAGTGTGTCTATCAAATGATTAGGGTCATAAAACTGTATCAAGACACTCACAGTTTTCAGCGGCCGTGTCGATACCAAGTTGGCAGGTTGGCTACCATTGCTGACAGAGATAGAAGACGTCGGTGACATGTTGGTAGCCGCTTCGCCACTTTCTTTTAAATAGCTGTCTTTCGAATGACTGTCTGTTGACTGACCGTCTGTTGAATAGGAGCTAGGTATATGATTGGATCCATTTTGACCAAAAGCAGCTTGGTTGCTACTGGTTTGAGCAGACGCTTCGTGTCTATCATTAACGTGGGTTTGATCAACAGGGTTTTCAACCGAAGTGTGCGACTGCTGAGTAGCGTTTGGCCTATCTGTTTGGTCTTTTTTACTGATGTTTGCTGTTGATTGATGACCCCGAATATAATCACTAACAGCTTGCGGCTCTTTTAACCCCAACCGTTGTTTTTCGGCTTTGTCATCATGTTGGCGCACAGGCCCTGTGCCTAATGTGCGACTTTGCACCCGTAAATGCTCCTTAACATCTCGACTCAGCTGTGCCAATTGTGCTCTGGTGGGGCGCGCTATATAACCGTATATTAACCAAATTAATAAATGTACGATAAATGAACCTAATATAAATAACCACTGCGACGCAATAATTTCACCATTGCTGGTATCACGAAGCGTCATTTGTACCGACCCTATGACATTATCGCCCATGATGACTTGCTCGCGAATAGTATCACCTTCCATTAATTGCGCTTGTCCAGTTTGTAATATGACGTCATCATTCACATCTTTAATGGTCAAACTTGCGACTGAATTTTCACTGGTATATCGCCCTGTTAATACACTCAGGCTCACTTTATCATTACTCAATAAAGGCAGTTTTACTTCCTCAATCAGTTGAACCAACATACGTTTGCCAGTTTGCATCTTAAGTTCATCCAGCTGCTGATCGGTACTAATTAATAGCAGCGTAGTATGGATAAAAAAACTGATAATGATAATTATGGCAAACAAGCCTTGCCGTGGCGCTAAATAGGTCATGTTATGCTAAACTTTTATAGATAGATAGGAGTTGCTTTATTTTTGGGCACGCCCTATTATTCCTAATCTTGCTTACGCTTACAAGGGGCTTTGCTCACCATGACAAAAAAATCTACAACTATTGCTCAAAATGACGACATTTCTACAACCATTTCAGGTGCTCACACCCTTACAGACGCGGAGGCGAACTTCGTATCCTTTGGGCCTGAGATGAGTGCGCACTTAAAATCATGGCTCACAGCATTACAACAAGCCAATGATTTGTTACCAAATCATCTACGATTTGGCGACGTGAGCTTAGAAATAAACGGCCAACCTAACCGCAAAATATCCTTACACTTAATTGAGCAGCTTGAGTCGCTACCTGTTTTTGCTTTATCTGTCGTGGTGCAAAAGCAAGCACTGACACAAGAGGGTTCATATGCTGATAAAAAAATCAGCTTTGAAGCGCATATTGACGAATGGGAAGCACAAAACCCGTTATGGCAGCTTATTAAAGTTGTTTCTAGTACAGATGCTGTGGAGGACAGTGACCTAAAAGACCAGAACGGTCACGACCGCTTGACCCCTGTTCTAACCTATCGATACATATTGATGCCAACTGATACCAAGACTATGCAGCCAGGTAAAAAGTCTGCGGCGGCGCATTTACTCGATGATGGTATCACCTCACATTTACGTCAGTTCATAGCGACCTTACCCATTACAGATGACTTGGGCGGCGACTCTGCTATCGACTGTCATATCGTCTCACTTGCCAATATGCTACGCCCGCACCGCATTGCATTTTTTGACATGGATTCAACACTCATTGAACAAGAGGTTATCAATGAGCTGGCTAAAAAAGCAAATATAGGCGACAAGGTAAGCGAGATTACTGAATCCGCCATGCGAGGCGAAATTGATTTTGATACCTCATTTAGTGAGCGTGTAGCGCTACTTGAAGGATTGTCAACAGAGGTATTAGATGACATTCAAAAAGAATTAACACTCTCAGCAGGAGCACGGACCCTCATCGCTACTTTGAAATCTTTAAACTATCATACGGTTTTGGTATCCGGCGGCTTTACCTACTTTGCCGATCAAATTGCTAATGAGCTTGGTATTGATGAGGTATACGCCAACATATTAGACATCGAAGATGGCAAAGTGACTGGAAATGTGCAGCTACCCATCGTTAATGGCGAACGTAAAGCTGCATTGGTGCAGCAAGTTGCCAAACATAAAGGCGTATCAACGGCTCAGGTTGTGTGTGTCGGAGATGGTGCAAACGACTTAGCCATGATGGCAATTGCTGACTTAGGTGTGGCTTATCACGCGAAGCCCATCGTCCGTTCACGTGCCGATGCTGCCATCAATGCCACTGGGCTTGAAGGTGTGCTATACGTACTGGGTTACTCCACTCACGACCTACTTTAGGTTCAGCTTAGCACAAACATTAAATACAGGCGCGAAGCACGCACCCTAATTAGAATAAGCTATTGAGGGTCAACCTTTACTGCCTTAACGACACTAATCTAATCTAAATTAATTATCGTCTGATATTTAGACGAGTGGGTGTCTGAATTATCTAAATGATAAAGTAAAAAATAAATGTTAAAAAATATTTATTTTTTTAAATTAAAAAAAGGGCGATCTATTGCCTCATCAGGGCTAGGCGATTGTGTCAAATTTTATTGCTATTTCACACGACAAGTGCTGTCGTAAATCATCATTTTTGACTTTGTTTTTTAATAAAATACCGTCATAATGAATTTTAAATCAACGCAAAAATTACTTTTTCATCGCACAAATAGCTATATTTATAACTACATATATAATTTTCTTTACAAGTGCAGTTTTAGCTATTAAGTAGGTTTTTAGCGTTATATTAGTCGACAGTTTAAGAGGCAATAAATATGGCAACTCATACCATTTTGGCCGCTGGCCTATCCGGGCTATCAGGCATTCTAACTTGGTCTACCTTAGGTTTTGCATTATTTGCGATTGGTATTATCGCTACCTTTTTTTCTAGCCATCGCTATTTACTAGGCTACTTTATGGGCGGCATGATTTACATGATAGCCGTCGAAGCCCTACAAACGGTTTTGACTGCTGCAACGCCTATTCCTACTTTTGCAGGCTACATCATCGCCTTTATTGTGACACTTTTTAGCTTAGTAGGATTTGGTTTATACCTTGTTAATCGTGAAGCATCTGGTAAAACAGCAATACCCCTATTTGGTAGAAGGCGTCAAGTATCTGAGCAGCGTGATAAATATATTGAGCATACGCCTATTTATAATAACTACCAGCCTAGATTCAGAAACTAATCGTTGATACTGACAATCTATATCAATTACCGATACTATCAACCTTGTTAATAATAACCAATGCTAAACTTTATGCCTTATGATTTAAGCCAAGCCATTGCTTGGCTTTTTGCTGTAACAATGTATCTAATTATCTATAATAAACCACTAGTAATAAATTAATTATAATAACGGGATGAATAAGCTGTTAAAATAAAAGTCAACTTACATTAAATTTATCATTCATTATTAATCTGGATTCATTTATGTTCTCAATTCCTATACTCAATGTTCAAGCAAACCCTCTTGATGCTCTACTTGCTATAGTCGGTCTTCGTCTATCTATGCTGGTAAAAAGTGATGACCCAAATATCGAAGAGATTATCAAAGATCGCAAAGTTAGTATCGAGCTTGGTAGTGAAACAGATGGTATCGCACGTTATTATGTATTTGACGAAGGTACATTCCAGCAGTATGCGGGTAAAGCAAATCAGCCAAGCTTACGTATTGACTTTAAAGACTCTATGACGGGTGTTAAGCTGTTAACAGGTGGTGATGTTTCTGCATTCATGACGGCTATTCAAGATAAAGAGCTGGTTATGGAAGGCGATTATAGCCTACTTATGTGGTTCAATCAGCTAGCCAAACATATCGTACCTAAAGTACCTGATGAGCTTAAACCACTGGTTAAAAAAGCGCGTCCAATTGCCCAAAAAGCTCAAGGTGTCGCAGCGCAAATTATTAGTACTGCCAAGCATAAAATGTCAAAATAGATTCTAATGCTTTAGAGAAGTTTTAATTTTAAATTTTTTTAAATCTTAAGAGTAACGTTAGCAAAAAGGTTCAATAACTATTAGCAGTTGTTGAACCTTTTTTATAACATATTAATTATGGGCTATATTCTAAAACTATATTAACGTCTTTATACGCTCTTAAACTTATATAGTGAATTTATATGTTGAGCTTATATAATGATACAATTGAGTGAATAAATAGCCAATCGCACTCTGTCTGTAAAGGATTACCTTATGACCTCGTTATTAAGTATAACAGAGCCCACTTCAAATGGCGTCACTCAAAAGGACTTGCCTGACACCACCGCTGACTTTCAAGAGACTAATCAAATCAACCTAATAAATAACACAACCGCTGGCGCGCAAAGTCAGAGCATTCGTGCGCAGAAAATAAGCACTCGTGCGCAGATTGCACAGCTTTTTGAGTTACCCTTTAATGACTTGATGCTCAAAGCGCAAACGATACATAGACAGTATTTTGAGCCTAACGAAGTTCAAATCAGTACCTTGTTATCGATTAAAACAGGTAACTGCCCAGAGGATTGTGGATATTGCTCTCAGTCTGGTCATCACCGTGATAAAATCAAACTTGAGGCTGAAAAGCGCATGGAGGTAGACAAAGTCATAGCCGCTGCAAAACGTGCTAAGGCATCTGGTTCTTCTCGGTTTTGTATGGGTGCCGCTTGGAAACACCCCAGTAAAAAAGACATGCCGTATGTTGCCCAATTGATAAAAGAGGTTAAATCTCTAGGCCTTGAAACCTGTATGACCTTAGGAATGCTTAGCTCTGAACAAGCGCAGGAACTCGCCGCCGCTGGTCTCGATTATTACAACCATAACCTTGATACGTCGCGTCGTTATTATGACAGCGTTGTGAGTACGCGTAGCTATGATGAGCGTTTGGCCACCATTGAACATGTTAGACAGTCAGGTATTAACGTGTGCAGTGGCAGTATTGTGGGCATGGGGGAGACCCGTGAAGATCGCATTGACTGGATACTTGAGCTTACAAGTATGCCCATGCCGCCTGAGTCTATTCCTGTCAATCTTTTGGTACCCATTAAAGGCACCCCTTTGGGTGATAAAGTCCTAGGCGAAGGTCAGCTTTCTATTTTGGAATGGATTCGTACCATAGCGGTCACCCGTATTTGCTGCCCCAAAAGCTACGTGCGCTTGTCCGCAGGACGTGAAAGCTTATCAGAATCCGAGCAAGCTTTGGCATTTATGGCTGGAGCCAATTCATTTTTTTATGGGGACAAACTTTTAACGACAGGTAACGCAAGTCAGTCAAATGACGATAGGCTAATGAAAACACTGGGTTTGAAATCTGAGCCTGTTAAAGCCACTACACCCTCAAAATTAGCCGTCATTGATGCCATTAGCGGGCAAACAAATTATGTATAATATAGCGTGTACTAGCGTGTACTATAGCAATGCATTTAAATACTATTGATTTGAGACTTTGAAATGGCTGATTACTTTAATTGGATAAAAGCGGCGCACGTTATTTCGATGGTGTGCTGGTTTGCCGCTATCTTTTATTTACCCCGCCTATTTGTCTACCATGCTATGAGTGATGATAAGATAAGTCATGAGCGTTTTATCATCATGGAGCGCAAGCTGTATCGCGGTATTATGACGCCCTCTATGATCGCAACTTGGATATTTGGGTTATGGATGGTGTATATAGGGTGGGATGTGTATAAGACTCAAGGCTGGCTACATGCTAAGCTATTGTTGGTAGTCATATTATCTGCTTATCATGGCGCCTGCGGAGCCTACCGTAAAAAGCTTGCAGACAACCCACATCATAAAACCCACGTATTTTGGCGGTGGTTTAACGAGCTGCCTGTATTCATATTAATTGCAGTCATTATTTTAGTGATCGTGAAGCCTTTTTAGACCGGCTTAGCTGTTTAAAATACGTGGTAAGTGTCACCTAATTATCTTGCAACGCCGCTTATCTTATTTTACATCTACAGTTTAAGGATTACTGTACTCATCAGCTGTAAGATTATTATCGGCTGTATGTTTTTTTGTGTGGCGCAATAACCAGTCAGCCATTGTTGCGTATACCGGCGCTTGGGTTATAAGAACATTGTTATGACCTGCATCTGATACCGTCATCCAAGTTTTGTCTGCAGTGGGGTAACTTTCAAAAAGCGCTCTTCCCTGACTGATATCAATAGTATTATCTTGATCGCCATGAATCATTAAGACGGGTATCTGAGTCTTACGTGCTATCGCAATAGGGTTCACTTCATTAGGGTCAGCGCCCCCTTGCAAGTTAATAAAGAAGCCGTACATTGTCATCAAAACCTTACCAATAGGTGCTTGTAAAAGCTTAGGTAGCGGTGAAACTAAATTATTAAGCTGCTTTTGTGCTACCTCATTTAACGCTGCAAAACTAGAAACTATAATCAGCCCTTGCCAATTCTGCGGGCTTTCTTCTAGCGCATAGTTGGCATAGGAGCCGCCCATTGACATGCCCCATAAGAATACAGGAAGTTTGTGACCTATTGAATGCTGTATATCTTGCACAACTTGGTTAATAAGATTGGGATGGGTCTTTGTCAATTCTAATCCGAAGCGGCTAACATTAAGTGGACTGTCTCCATGCGCAGGCAAGTCAGGCAACACACAAATGAAACCTGCGGCTGTTAACCGAGCCGCTACAGGTAACAAATCCTCCTTCCTCCCTGCTCTGCCATGTAGCAGCACCACAATACCTTTAGGATTCGCATGAGCCACTTCATAAGGTGCTAAATCATAGTGATAGGTATGTTGCAGCTGCTCACGTAGATGCTGCCCACGTGTGCCTAATTGTGCATTTACGCTAGGCATAACGAACAAACAAGGCATTTGACCTTGAGCACAGTCATGGCGCGATATAGTAATGCCTTCTTGCTGCGGATGCTTTAGCCACTGCTGATGATACGCTTGCAAAGCTCGGCGCGGCGGATTGGCCATATTATCGGCAACCCTCCAAACAAATACGGCACCAATAAAAGTGGCTATAATCATTCCTATTAAGCTGATTTTAAGGATGCTTTTTATAGGATTGATGATCATAAATACCTAATAGGGTGGGCATAAAATTTAATAGGTTTTATGATATAGGAACATGAGGCTCATTTTATGGAAAAAGCATCAAAAATAAGTGGAAATAGAAATTTTTAACTAACGTATAAGTGACTAATAACGAGGCCGCATCACGTTGTAGGTATGCGAGATGTCATACACCTTATATCTGGCAGGCTCTTGTCTATTTTCGCCTGCATAACTTAACATCAAAGCTGTATTGCTGTCTTGATCAAGCCATCCGACGAACAGTCCGCTGTGCTCCCCATCGTTATAACTGTGATTGACATAATACAACCAATCGCCAGGCTGTATTTGGGCGGTATCGATAAAAGGACCATAAGGATAATCGCCCTTAAATACATCGTCTCGCCCAACTGCCGATCGATTAAACGCCGCATTGATATAATCCCAGCACGATCCTGACACAATCTCTTGATTGTCTAAGGTCATTTGCCGAGCCGTTTGTAGCACCATTCTACCTGCAGTAGACGCCGTCTGCTCCGCTGTATAAAGGGTATCAATATGTTCTGTTTTGATATTTGGCGCTTGGTTATAATTGCTATAAAAATTAGTCTTAGGCTCGCTAAATTGTGTATTTGAAGGCTGAACTGATTGCACAGAAGGAATAATATGAGGTTGGTTCTTCAAAGTTATTAGATCACTGATATTATCAGCATGGCTTAGCGAGCTGACCGCACTAAGTGTTATCAATGCCGCCGTACTTACCGCTATTTTATATCTTGAGGATATGAATATTGAAAAAGTAACAGTTGACTGACAACCCATTTTTGCAGGACTTTTCGCTAAGCGTAACGGCTGCTTATTAATTGAAGAGTGGTATTGGATATAGAAAGAAGTTAGACGGTATGAAGATTGGGGCTGGTTTTCAAAAGTTGTATGAATCATCCTTTTAGACAGAAATCTAGATAGAAGTCTAGACATACCAATATATATCAATCGAGACAACAAGTTTTTAATTCTTAATAATGAAGTTGACACGTCCATGCGACAGTCCTTAGGTCACAGCCCCTAGTTTATAACCAATATTACCACCTCACCACATAAACTCAAGACTAACTTAATGCTTAATTGGTTTAACTATTAGTGAATTAAAAGGCTAGTCAGTCAAAAGATTAGTACAATAAACTAGCCAATGCATCCTATAAATAAGCAACGGCATAAACAACAAATAACCCTTCAACTAAACGGTTAAGTCGACTTCATCTTGATATTTGCATTGCGTTTACCAAGTTGTTGACCTTGTAAAATGGCTTGCATGACTTGGGCTTCTTTAGCAGATTGAAAACCGCTTATCTCACACTTAATATGACCATTTGCTGCAACAATTGTAAGTGTTTTAGCGTCGGTAGTTATCGTATCGTCAGACTGTAGAACAATCTGCTGCGTTTTACCCATCACGTTATGAACAAAACTACCCGCTTTGACTTTAAGAAGTCCTGACTGAATTTGACAGCCGTTCTGCTTTTGTCGGTTACGGGCTTTGTTAAAAATAAACACAAACACGATGAATGCTGCTAATACCCCTATGGCGAGACGTACAGGCAGCACACTCATAGCCATAGCCACACCGATTGCCCCAATTACCAATGCTGTGCCAAACCAAAATAAGCCATCGCCGTGTCCGGTATGTTTACCGGACAGCGTGATGTTAGCACCAGTTTTAGTGACTTGTAGCATAAGTGTCCTATCAATGGTTGATGAGCTTATATAGAGTTAATAAGCTTATATAAATGCTTATTGAGCTTAAAAGTATGACATAGAGGTTTTAGATTACCAGCCCAATGCAGTTTGCTGCTGTTTGATAAGATCCGCGATACCCTTCTCTGCCATAGCTAACATTTGATCCGCTTCACTGCGAGTAAATGGCTTTTCCTCAGCAGTACCTTGAATCTCAATAAACTCTCCTTTTTGTGTCATAACCACATTAAGATCGGTGTCACAGCTCGAATCCTCTTCATAGTTCAAATCCAGTAAAATCTCGCCATTTTTGACCCCAACAGACACGGCTGCTACCAATCCTATCAACGGGTCAGCTTTTAGCTTTTTCTTTTGTTGTAGGGATTCTAGGGCATCAATCATTGCAATAGCAGCACCTGTAATACTTGCGGTTCGGGTTCCGCCATCTGCTTGAATCACATCACAATCCAAATAAATCGTATTCTCACCCAACTTGCTTAGGTCTACCATCGCTCGTAAGCTACGGCCAATCAAACGTTGAATCTCTTGGGTACGGCCTGATTGTTTACCACGTGCTGCCTCACGCTGATTTCTAGTATTGGTAGCACGAGGGAGCATACCATATTCTGCAGTAACCCAGCCTTGACCTTTGCCTTTTAGCCAGCGCGGTACGCCAGATTCGACACTGGCCGTACACAGCACTTTAGTATCGCCAAAGCAGACGAGTACTGAGCCTTCTGCATGCTTGGTATAGTTACGCTCAAAGGTTACGGAACGAAGTTGATCTGGCTCTCGGTTATTAATACGCATGGGTGTGGATTGTCCTTAGAGTTTTTAATAGTTGAATCATAATATTTGAATGATAAGAGTGATAAGAATCAAATGAGGAGAAAATTTTTTTCAATCAAGATGTCACGTGTTATCTAAAGAATGATATCGTAACGTGACCGGAGTTGAATAGCAAGATGAGCACACAATGTGCCCATCTTAATGTAAGCGCCAGACATTAAAGCGGCAGTTATTAGAACGACAGTACAGTAAGCAACAGTCAGTGAGCGTTTACTCAAGACCTTCCATTTTACGCAGCTCTTTACGTAATATCTTACCGACATTTGATTTTGGTAGTTCGTCAACAAACTGAACATGGCGAGGACGCTTATAGCCTGTAAGCTGCTTTTTACCATAGTCTAATAGCTCAGCCTCGGTCACAGATTTTCCTGATTTGGTGACAACGAAAATTTTTGGATCTTCGCCGCGCTTATCACTAGGTATACCGATAGCGCCCACTTCTAAAACGTCAGGATGCTCGGACATGGCCTCTTCGATTTCGTTTGGATATACATTAAAGCCTGATACCAAAATCATGTCTTTTTTACGATCCACAATTTTGATAAAGCCTTTTTCATCAATTATCCCAATATCGCCTGTTTTTAGATAACCCTCATCTGTAAAGGTATCTTTGGTTTCCTGCGGACGATTTTGATAGCCAACCATGACCTGAGGACCTTTCACACATATCTCACCGCGTTCGCCAACAGGCATCTTATTGCCATCATCATCAATCAATATAACATCGGTATCAGGTGCTGGTACCCCGATTTTGGCAGTGTATTCAGAGATATTCATGGGGTTAAAGCTTACCACGGGCGAAGTTTCAGATAGACCATATCCTTCTACAATAGGTAGTCCAGTGGCTTCATGCCATGCTTTTGCCACATTGGGTAAAACTGACATACCGCCGCCAATAGACGCCTTAAGATTAGAAAAATCTAAGTTTTTAAATTCGTTGTGATTGACCAAACCGTTAAACAGCGTATTTACAGACGGAATAAACGCAGGCTTATACTTATCAATCTCTTTAATTAACCCGTCTAAATCACGTGGGTTGGGTATTAGTAGACCAGTACACCCTTCGTACATTGCATACATGCCACATACCATAAACGAGAAGACATGGTATAAAGGCAGCGCAGCAAGAATTATTTCGCCTTGCATACTTTCTCCAAACGCAGCATTCATTACCGCATTAATTTGTAGCATATTGGCTGTCAAATTACCGTGGGTCAGCATAGCGCCTTTGGCTACTCCAGTTGTGCCGCCTGTATATTGCAGTAAGGCCACATGGCTTTGATCGAGTTCTGGACGCTGATACGCCTGCGCAGACCGTGAATTTAGAGCTTTTTTGAACGTGACGTGGCCGGGTAATGAGTAATCGGGTACCATTTTTTTGACATAGCGAACCGCCATGTTAACCACAAAACCTTTGATTAGTCCCATCATATCGCCCATGCTGCAAATCACAGTATGTTCAATATCGCCTTTGTCTTTGACATCTTCAAAGGTCTTAGCGAAGTTTTCAATAATAAATATCGCTTTAGCGCCACTGTCATGGATCTGATGCTCAAGCTCGCGACTGGTATATAACGGATTAACGTTAACCAATATCATTCCCGCCCGTATCACTCCTAACGCAACAATTGGATATTGAAGGACATTAGGCATCATGACCGATACTTTGTCGCCTTTTTTTAAACCCAAAGACTGTAAATAGGCCGCTATTTGTCGACTATAAACATCAAGCTCACGATAAGTTAGAGAAGCACCCATACATATATAGGCATCTCGGTTACCATGTCGCTCAAAATTGCGTTCAAACACTTCTAATAAGGAGGTGTTATCGTCAGGCCTCTCAATAGATTTTGGTAAGTCATATCGCTCATAAGAGGCAAACCAAGGACGATCCTCTGATATGTCTGGATAGGTTGGGAAGGTGCCATGTAGTTTACTGATGTTAGATGATCCAATGGCTGAATCTTCGGTTACCGAGCTATTTGTTTCTGCTGTAGTGTGGTTTGAATCTGTGGTCATATGAATACCTATTTACGTATATAACTTATTTATTGTTTTAGTCTTATTTATCGTTTTTAGTCTAATTTATCGTATTTAATTCAACATTTTGGGAATATTGAATCGTGGTGCGATTACTGTTGTTAATAATCAACTTTCACTAAATTCTATCAAAATTAATTAATACTGTTGTTATATAAATATTGCTTGATGATGTCTTAACAGAATCACTCAGAGTTTAAATATACTGCCCCTGATTTGCATATCAAAAGTCTTTTTATAAAAAACTCTTTATAAAAACCTTACTCTAGGGTCTGTTGAACATTCAAATATGGAACTGGCGGCGGTTATTTTTTAGGCAATATGCAGGGAAATTTTAGACACTTAGTTATTCTAAGTTAGAAAATTTCACAATATATTGACAAAAAATAGACCTGCCCCGTAGGGCTGATGCTAAAATTGCCCCAAACGTTGTTATAAACCTAGCTAAGGTCTAGACATTATCGTCGGTTTATGCCTAGTTTGGAACAATTTTAGCTATCAGTAGTCCTAATATTTGAATGTTCAACAGACCCTCATAAGAAAATATCTTTTTGCAAAAAGCTCGTTTAACAAAAAAGGACACAAGCAGATGCTTATGTCCTTATTAGATTATGGCGGGTATTGTACTCGTTAACGCTATAAACTTAAAGCCTAAGATTTAAAACGATTATCTAACACCACAATTATACGCTTACAAATTGTAATTATGCGCTTTGTTGATTTTTAGCTTCCATTTCACGTAAATCTTTACGCAGAATTTTACCCACATTTGACTTAGGTAGTTCATCGACAAATTCTACAAAACGAGGACGCTTGTATCCTGTTAAGTTTTCTTTGGCATAACTAATCACTTCTTCTTCAGTTAAGCTTGGATCATTCGATACGATAAATATCTTCGGTACTTCACCACTTTTATCGCTGTCAATTCCAATCACACCACACTCTAGGATTTTAGGATGGCCTGACATCACATCTTCAACTTCGTTAGGATAAACGTTAAAGCCTGAGACGATAATCATATCTTTTTTACGATCAACAATTTTAAAGTAACCCTCTTCATCCATGACGCCGATGTCACCTGTGCGGAAATACCCATCTGGCGTCATTACTTCTGCCGTAGCATCTTCGCGCTTCCAGTATCCTTTCATCACTTGAGGTCCGCGCACGCAAATCTCTCCGCGTTCACCGATTGCCACCTCATTACCTTCTTCATCAATAATTGCCATATCAGTCGCTGGGAAGGGAACCCCGATATTGCCAGGGAATTCATCGAGTCCCATAGGGTTGGCTGAGGCAACAGGTGAGGTTTCTGATAGACCGTAACCTTGAACAATCACGTTGCCCGTCCCTTGACGCCACTTCTCAGCGGTATCTTTTAATACTGCCATACCACCGCCCATAGACATCTCAAGCTTGCTATGGTCTAATGCACGGAAATGCTCAGAGTTAATCAAACCATTAAATAAGGTATTCACTGCGGGGAAAAAGGCAGGTGGATAGTCTTTATAAGCTTTCAATAAGCTTTTGCCATCGCGTGGATTAGGTACTAATGAGTTAATCGCCCCTTTGTGCATACCATACATACAACACACGGTGAACGAGAAGATATGATACAAAGGCAGCGCTGTCATAATGACTGGCTGCTCATCAAGCTCGATATATTTATCGAAGGCATCACCAATATAAGTATCACATTGAATAAGGTTTGCCACTAAGTTGCCATGCGTTAACATTGCGCCTTTTGCCACACCTGTTGTACCACCCGTATATTGCAAGACAGCAATGTCATCCAAAGTGACGCCTTCAGGACGCTTGTACTTATGCTTAGCACCCAATTTAAGTGCTTTTTTGAAATTTACGCTACCTTTAATATTAAAGTCTGGAACCATTTTTTTGACATGGCGCACAACTGTATTGACAATAAATCCTTTAACAGGACTCATCAAATCACCCATAGACGTCACAATAACGTGATCTACCGTCTTTTTGCTAATGTCTTGATAGGTTTTGGCAAAGTTTTCAAGAATAATAATCGCTTTACTTTCAGAATCTTCTAGCTGATGCTCAAGCTCATGCGTCGTATATAATGGATTAACATTTACTAGGACAAAACCTGCGCGGATAACCCCTAGTATAGCAACTGGAGACTGTAAAATATTGGGCATCATAACGGCGACTTTATCCCCCTTTTGCAGACCTAGAGACTGCAAATAGGCAGCAAACTGTCTGCTATATACATCGAGCTCATCGTAAGACATCTCTTGGTTCATGCATACAAAAGATACTCTGCCTTTATGTTCGGTAAAGTTATGTTCAAAAATATCTATTAATGAGCTATCTTTTGGCGGCATCTCAATATCATATTTCATATTGAGTTTTTCGTATGTATTTAACCAAGGTTTTTCGTTAAGGCGATGATACTGGGTTGATTGATCGTCCATAATCTATGAAACTCCTAAAATTTAAACAGGGGATTGATGAGTATATTAGTTAAATAAGCCGAATATGTGGTTTTCAATAGAATAATTGCAGTATATATCACTGCCCTATCAATATTTAAAACTAAAATACACTATTTATCTACAATATGACAACCAAATTATGAAAAATGCGTTTAAAAAACATAACTTATATGTTTAATTGCCCTGCTATTAGGAACTGTATAGTAAAGATGAAACTAAAAATAGGATACAGACGTCATTATTTGACGCATAGTCTATACAGCTACTTTTTTATTCATTTAATATCCGTTACGATACTCTTAATATAAGTGGATTCTAAATTGCTTTGTCTATGTATTAGCTTGTTTTATTGAATACCCACTCTCAACTTATTACAATCCATTGTAGGCTGGTGCTTTTAGCACAGCGATATGTATCTATTGAACTTATATGCTGGGCTAAAGTCACAGCCTACGCAATGTATTGAGATTGAGGTATTAAATATAAAAGCTATTAAACTACTTAAAAATTTACCCCAAAGAAAATATATATCAAATAACTCAAATATATATATTTAAAAAAACCATATTTAAAATAAGACATTTCATCACCTAAAAACATTGAGGCAGAACCTGACACTATGTCTGATATTACCAGCACTCCACCAAGCTCAGCAGTTATTCCAAATGAGGCGACAGATACGCGCTCAGTTGCCGAATTTACAGAGCAAGCGTATTTAAACTACGCTATGTACGTGATTATGGACCGCGCATTACCCAACATCGCTGATGGTTTAAAGCCTGTACAGCGCCGTATTATTTATGCGATGAGTGAGCTTGGGCTTAAATCGACCACCAAACCCAAAAAATCAGCGCGTACCGTCGGTGATGTGCTAGGTAAATATCATCCGCATGGCGATACCGCATGTTATGAGGCGATGGTGCTGATGGCTCAGCCGTTTAGCTATCGTTATCCGCTTATAACAGGCCAAGGCAACTGGGGAAGTCCTGATGATCCCAAATCCTTCGCCGCCATGCGTTATACCGAAGCAAAAATGTCAGCATACGCAAATACGCTTCTGGCTGAACTGGGACAAGGTACTGTCGATTGGCAAGACAATTTCGATGGTTCTCTACAAGAGCCTGTTACTTTGCCCGCCCGCTTGCCAAATATTTTATTAAACGGTACCACAGGTATCGCAGTGGGTATGGCAACAGATATTCCACCTCACAATCTTAATGAAGTGGTGCGCGCTTCCATTCGTTTGCTTAAGAATCCAGAGCTGTCTGTCAAACAATTAACACAATCTATCCCTGCGCCTGATCTGCCAACCAATGCAGAAATTATCACCTCCAAAAAAGACCTACAAGCGATGTATGAAAGTGGACGGGGAAGCTATAAAATGCGCGCCGTCTATCATGTAGACGCCAATGATAAAAACTTAGTCATCATTGATGCGCTACCTTACCAAGTGTCAGGCAACAAGATTCAAGAACAAATTGCTAAACTGATGGTAGAAAAGAAACTGCCTTGGGTTGTGGACATACATGATGAGTCAGATCATGAAAATGCTTGCCGTATTGTGCTTGAGCTACGCTCAACTAGAGTCGATGTTGATCGCGTCATGAGTCATTTGTTTGCTAGTACTGACTTAGAGTCCAATTATCGCGTCAATATGAATATGATTGGTCTAAACGGTAAGCCGCAAGTCAAAAACTTGAAACAAATACTCAGTGAGTGGCTAATCAGTCGCCGTGATGTGGTCACACGCCGATTGAACTATCGTCTAGACAAAATTGATAAGCGCTTACATATTCTTGAAGGTTTGCTGGTGGCCTATCTTAATATTGATGAAGTCATCCGTATTATTCGCGAAGAAGATGATCCAAAAATGGAGCTGATGACCCGTTATGAGTTAAGTGAGATTCAAGCCAATGCCATTTTAGATATTCGTCTGCGTCAGCTTGCCCGATTACAAGAGATTGAGCTACGTTCTGAAAAAGACGATTTAGAAGCGGAGCGTGCGACTATTCAAGAACTTCTTGATAATCCTGCCAGCCTTACCAAGCTTATGATTAAAGAGCTTGAGTCGGATATGAAAGAGCATGGCAATAATCGTATGTCTCCTGTGGTCGAACGCGGGGAAGCAACCGCACTCAAAGAGTCAGATCTTGTGCCCAGTGAGCCAGTAACAGCTATCTTGTCAAAAGCAGGTTGGATACGTGCGGCTAAAGGCCATGACGTGGATGCTGCGGGTATGAGTTATCGATCAGGAGACAGTTATCAAGCCCACGTTAGAGGTAAATCTAATCAAAAAATCTTTATACTCGACAGCACAGGACGTAGCTACAGTATTGAAGCACATACGCTAGCGTCTGCTCGCGGTCAAGGAGACCCTTTAACAAGTGTATTAAAACCCCCAGCGGGTGCAAGCTTTGAGCAGCTATTGGCCGGTGAGGACACGCAGCGAATCATACTGACAAGCTCATCTGGATACGGATTTATTAATACATTAGGCAATCTTGATACCAATCAAAAAGCAGGTAAAAACATCATCAACTTTGATGACAAAGCCCGTTTATTAACTGTGCCATATATTGACTTAATACTAGATGATAAAGATGAGGATACGGTAGAAGCACTTGCTCAAGATCAGATTGCAGTGGTGACATCAGCAGGCTATTTGTTGGTATTCCCCATTGACGAATTGCCAGAGCAGCAGCGCGGTAAAGGTAATAAGTTAATTAATCTAAAAGAAGGCGAAGAGGTTGTTGCTGTTGTACCCCTACATCATAAAGACAGCCTTACCCTCAATGCAGGTAAACGCCATATAACCTTAAAGCCGATTGATTTAGCCAATTACAATGGCAAACGTGGTAATCGTGGTAGTCAACTGCCTAGAGGCTTTCAAAATGTTCGTGAGGTTGAAATTACAGGATAAGGCGTATCAGAATCAGCTGATCTCTCATTCTATTCGCGTCATTCTAGACAGCCCTAGTATGATAATTTTCATTCTTTATCTTGCGTTGTTATTTTAATTAAACACTTAAAAACTAGGCTGTATGGACAGTCTAGTTTAATATACTAACCTAGTTATACTAATCTAGTATCGTCCTTTTTTTGCGGTCATTCATAAAGAACTGTTTTTATAAAAATACTTTCTAATAACCATACTCGAAAATTTAATTCGGCCATACCAGCGCCAATAGCCTCATATTTACTATATAATCTTTTATAAGTGCTAAAAAATTACTAATAAAGAATTGCTAACAAGCGTAATAATGCTGTAAGTGCTATATTGGCATGATATATTAGTTAACCGGCGTATTCTAAAATAATCACGATCTAAAACATTTAGTACGGTTTAAACTTACGGATAAGATTTAAATCAACAATGTTTATTTAAAACGAGAATGTTTATTTAAAACCACTAAGTATATTCAAACGATCATGTTTATCTAAAACGACCATATTTATTTAAAAGACAACGTATAAAAGGCAAAAAGATGACGGTAGAGAACCCTGATACGGGGCACAAGGCAACCGAAACAAACCGCCCACATTCGCCCCCACCGCTACCGCCTAATCAAGCGCCGCCTCTCCCTCATGCTTATCATAATGAGCCTTTTTACTCTACTAAAGGTCGAATAGGACGAATACGCTATATCGCCTATGGCATCATATTGGGATTTTGTATTATCACTCCTTTTGTGCTGTTGTGCTTACTTCTATTTTCCTTAAGCACCATGGCATTTGGTTTTGATAGCGCTATCAATTATGGATTGATGATCATTGCATTTTTGGCATATATGGTGTTGTCAGGTTACATTACCTTTGTACCAATGATACGCCGATTGAATGATTTGAACAAATCTGGCTGGCTCAGTCTTCTACTATTTGTACCCGTACTAAACTTATTTTTTATATTGTATGCAATGTTTGCCCCTGGTGACGAAGGAGTGAATAAGTATGGTGTGCCCGCAGAGCCTCCTAGTACGGTATTAAAAATACTAGCCATTGGCTTACCTTTATTTTATATCATCATTTACATCGGCGTCTTTGCGGTAGCATTGATGATGGAAGAACCTCTGCATTATGAGCCATTAGAAGATCCTTTTAGTGATTCCCTGCAATTAGAACAAGTACAAATAGAACAACGAATGCAGTCTAATGAATAATGTGAGTGTTGATTGGTTTAAGTATTGTTTTGGTGTTGATTTGTTGTTTAAAAGAATATTAATTAGAAGGTTAAATAGTCTTGAAGCAAACTTTAATCAAGCCAATAAGACTATTTATAATGGGTTTGTTACTTAACAAATCCTAGTGTGAATTGGGCAAAACTAATCTAGCCTTGTTTTAAAGGCTCAGTTATACGGACTAGGTTATATTGGCTGAATCAAACAAGCCTGATTAGGTAAACTTTTTAGACAGCCACTGACCAATTTTATAAAAAATCCACATGACTAAAAAGATAGTCAATAAAGCAACTAAATAAGTAAGCCAATCAGGGAACGGGCTTAACCACCCTATGCTAAAGGCTAGATTGTGGAATCCCTCTTTTGGCCACTTTGATATCGGCGTATTATTACCTGAATTGACAATGGCTAATAATAGAATTAAACCTATAACACTGGATATTAATCCCCAAATCTTATGTATAGCACCATTATCCATATATACATCTCGCTTTAGTTGTATTTAATTAATCGTTAAAATTAGTTGATAGTCAAAAATCAAATAATGGCTGATGACTTTTGACTAAAAACTTGAATGTACTTTAAATTTATCAGAAATCATTTTAACTAACCTAAATACAACTTGATATTAACGTTATATAGACTCAAGACTAACTGATAAGGCGAGTTTTTAATAGACACTACCAACAGCAATTTACAAGTGTGATTTCTTCTATTGCCTTTTAAAATTCACCTTTAAATGTCATCTTTTTAAAATAGGTCGCTAAACATAGCCTTTTAAACATCACGTAACGCTAAAATTGGTACGACCAAATCTTCTTCATCGGTTAAATGCTGCGATAAAAAGTCAGTACCAGTCACCAAGTTCTGATGGAGACGATCGGCTAACGCTCTATCTTCTTGTGACGACCTCGACAACTCATTATTTAAGCCCAGTAGCTCATCAAGTAACGCATCTAACTTGACATGATCGCGCTCTAATATCTCAAATCCACTTTTGAGCTGAGGATACGAGCTGACAAAATCGGGGAAAAATCCGCGATCCTCAACACTGTGGTGCTGGTGTAGCTTCATAACATGCATACCGATACGCTCAAGTATCTGCGAACGGTAATTCTCCCAATTAAGCGCCCCCATTAAGTACTCTTCGCTCAGCTGTCTTAAAATACGCTGACGCTTGCGAATATTAGTATGTACGTTTAGCCAGCCTGAGGTTTTGTAAGCATAGTCAGAGGCGTACCATTGATTTGGCGGTAGTTTCTCTAGTAAGAAAAGCCAGTCTGATTGTAAGCGGCTGTCAGGATGCCGAGGTGCTACGTCACGCTTTATAACTTCGCAAGCTTGGTTATCGCCCAACGTAGGTGCGTTATCGCTAAATGATACGTTGTTTATACTCATCTTTATCTCTCTTCAATCTTAAGTTAGTCGTTTGGCAATCTTTAATTGATAACCTCAGCTAATAAGATATGGGCTCAAGTTAAGTATATATAATAGCGATTTTAATGTTTTCAAGTAGCTTTTAAATAAGGCTATGTTTACTACATTAAATTTATATGGCATTGTTTGCATATATCAAGAGCTTACCTATTTAGTTTTTTATTTCTTTAACCCTTTATTTCTTTAACTCTTTATTTTTTTAAGCCTGCTTTTCTATCTCATTCCAAATGTCTTTAAATCGATGCTCAAGCTTCGTGCGCATCTCAGTGGTCAGCTTGGTACATAGGTGTCTTAAGCCATGGACAGGGATGCCGCGAACTTCAGTATAAGCGTAATACGCCTCCATCTTTCCAATTAAAGGCAGTTTATTAACAATGATCTCACTGTCATCACCATACTGCTTTAAAAAGCGATCAAAAGATCGCCAGCCCATGCAAATGATATGCTTTGGATTGATGTATTCAATATCAAGCTGGGTTAAAGCAGCATGCTCAGCTTGCTTCTGATTAGGCAGCTGTGCTAACTGAGCTTGTAGTACCGTTTCTTTTGGCGCGGCAAAATAGGAGATAAAGCTGGTTTCAGCACAGTGTTCTAAACGCTCGATGTCACCTGCACACACAATTTCAATAATACGATTGGCATAGCGGCTACCACGCTTAGAATCTTCAATGTATTTGCACTCAACAGGTTCAAATTCTTTAACAACCGATTGGGCTCGGCGTGCTTCTATATCACCCCAATCTTCTCGGTTGCTGTGTCCAGGATTGATACTCACAAATAGCATATCAGGGTTATTGGGTTTACCTGTGATAAAGTTACCTGTATAGCATAGAGGATTGTTAGTTAAGATAAGATTAGCACGTGATACAAACTGATTAATTCGCTGCTGTTTTTCTTTTAAATGATTGTGCAACACGTGTGGCCCTTTAATTGTTTTGCTGGATTATATATCTAAGTTCGTTTCTCTACCGTGGGCATGAATACGCCGTCTTTCTTGACGCTGATAACGAAGACCTGAGCCTGCATACCATTTTGTCTGCGTATCCTGTAGTAGCTCACTCAAACTTTGCAGCTGCTGCTGAAGGCTTTGCGTCAACCAAAAATAGCCCTGCCATTCAAAGGTAAGTTGCTTAATGCTGGGATAGTCTGCAACCTGTATACGGGTTATAGGACGAAAAACCTCATCGTTAGGACTACGCAGCACGGCTGCTATATGGCGCATACCTTGTGTCAGTTCACGATGATAATGATCAACCAATACTCGGTTTTCGGCATCGATAGGACTGTGGGCAAGCTTGGGTGCGGCGCTGAGCAACAAGTCAATGGTGCCTATAATATTACGATGGGTACGCTGTATCATGTCTAGAGTCTGTGTATCTATGCCAGATTCTCTAGCCGTTGGCGCAATATGTCCACGCACCTTGAGTAGTCTTTGATTAATTTTCTTAAATTGCGCCACCATGTCTTTATTAACATAAGTAGGAACAGTGTCTTTGGGCGTACCATCCATGAAGGTGCTTATCGTGGTAGCCCCTAAATCCAAATGCACATCGTTTGTACCCAGATTAGCAGGATTGGCAATTACTGGATGATCTAAGCTTAACTCCTTATTATTAGTCTCACTATCCTCATTCTCAGCATTTGCAAACCGATTGTCTAAGCTTGGGTCTGAAATATAAGCTTCTACCCCATCATACATCTTCGCACAGGCAACAAGGTTATTCGCCAATAAAAAACGCCACATCAAAGTGGATTTTAGCGGTAAGATTAGTGACGCTACGACTGAAAATAAGGTGCCTATAAGCACGTTAATAGCCCGTGCGATACCATCTGGACCAATACTATTGCTACTGGCGATTATCATGCACATAGTAATACCTGTTAATAGTCCGATATATCCCAGATTTTTGATTGAGAAATAACCAATAAAAGAGCTAATGATGCCGACTATAATATAATACAACCACATCGCGCCTAGTGGTGCCAGTAAGTCTTGATTGATCCATAGTAAAAACAAACCAACCACAATACCCAGTACCGTACCCAAAATACGTTCACTCGCTTTGGTATAGATGGCTCCTTGATACTGCAATAAGCCGAGTATGATAAACACCGTAATCGTCGCCCATTCTGAATGAGGAATGGCGGCCCATTTACTAAATAATAAAGTCGCTACTACTGCCACACCCAGCCTTATGGCATGGAGTACATTCGCGTACAGATAGCGGGCATACGGCTCTATAACAGGGGCCACCAATTTTGACTTCAATGAGTTTTTCATTCACACGTTTCTGTTTTTCAAGTAAGTTTCTGTCCTTCAAGTAAAAGCTTCTGTTTTCAAGTGAAAGGTTAAATAGCCTTATTTTTAACTTCTTTTTTTATCAAGTTACGGTCAAACACAACGCCGTTTATCAAATGCTCAGCCTCCCTGATATCATCAAACAGTTCAAAATCTGGAGTCACGTCATTTTGTTTGATAACACTCATGTCACCCGTTGTTTCCATGATAACGGCGAATATTTCAGTTTTTGATTTTACACTATTTTTGCGCAGCACTTCTTGTATATCGCTTTTTGATAGATTGGCCTTTTTGATATTTTCCCATAGAAACTCACCATGCGCCATCAATACCAATGGCTCGTTATCTATAAACATCTTAAGTGGTTTAAACTTACGACGTAAAAGTGAAAATATGCCTTGCAATAAGAACAGTATGCCAATACCGACTAGACCTTGCATCAAAGAAGGTGTCTTTGAAAGCACTGTTGAGGCAAGCATACTACCAACCGCTACGGTCATCGCAAAGTCATGGCTTGATAATTTTGAAAAACTACGCAAGCCCATTAACCGGGTAAAAATTATCAATCCAAAATATATACCTATTGCCGACAAGATAACGCCCGTTACTTGATTCCAGTCCATCGCAAACCATTTTGACCACTCCATAATAGCTCCTAATGTGTTTAATGTGTTTAATTCAGACTCTTTTAATAAAAGATTTTATAAATGTTTTAGCCAGTTTAACTTATTGAATTAATTGTCCCTAAAACAATAGCTAGTATTAAACACGACTACCTATAATGCATAACAATTGTTTACCCTATTTAGGTACCTATTCGCTATGCTAATGACATCTGATATGCGAAATAAAAAAGCTATAAGAATATCATTGGATGCGATAATCCAAATTTTGTAGGTTTAATTCATGGAGAGAATCCTGTTAAGTGGGCTATCATATTTGCAATTATTGCGCTTATTGCAAGCTTTTTAAGCTTCGATGGTGTGGCAGGATTAAGTAATGATTTTACTTATTCTTTTAGTGATAGCGGTAATTTTATTTATCGTGTCATTTTTTTCAAGCAGAACCTAATAGCTGTTAATTAATACGACCTAATAATTAATAACCGCTATCAAACAATAACCGCTATCATGTAAAAATAGTTTCTATTGAACAGTTGCGTTGACCTTATTTATTCTTATAAAAGCATCTATAGTAGGTATAGATGCTTTTTTTAGCAAAGCTTAAAACATTACGAACTTATTAGAATTAATTTATATTAATTAAAGTTAAATTTATTAAGTAATCTGGAGATGTACTCAATCTATGATTTATGACGTTATTGGCGATATACATGGCCACGCTGACAAGCTTAAGGGTTTATTAAATAAGCTTGGCTATAAACTAACCCAACATCCAACTTTAGATATTAATTATTACCAGCCGCCAAACGGACATCAAGCTGTGTTTATTGGGGACTTAATTGACAGGGGTAATAAAGAGCTTGAAACCTTAGAAATTGTTTATGCAATGATTGATGCTGGCGTCGCAGAGGCCGTCATGGGTAATCATGAATACAACGCCTTGGCATATGCCACCCTTGATGAATCCGCGATGCAGCAACGGGCTGCAACTAAAGGGGCTACTGATCCTATCTATTTGCGCCACCACAATGACACCCATGAGCGTCAACATAAAGCATTTTTAGACGAAGTGCCGTTTGGCTCAGAGGCTCATAAATACTGGCTTGATAGGTTTTATGAATTACCCCTATGGATTGAGACTGAGCATGCTTGTTTTGTTCACGCCTGTTGGGATGTAGACAACATGCAGGTATTAAAGCCCCTGTTAACCGCAGACAATCAACTGACTATGGAAGCTTTACAGCGTACAGGGCAAAAGCACTCTATTGAATACGATGCTTTAGAGAGGGTATTAAAAGGCGTCGAAATTGCGCTACCTTCAGGGTCAAGCTTTACCGATAAAGATGGGGCTGTTCGTAGCCGCGTCAGAGTGAGATGGTGGCAGAAACAATTACAAGGACAACGTATTGTCGATATCGCTCGTGCGCCATCTCACGATATGCAGCAAATACCCAAAGACGCTGTGGCAAAAAACCTTGAGTTTAAATTGAAAACTGATAAACCGGTCTTTATTGGTCACTACTGGCTTACCGGACAACCTGAGCCACTTAGCGATCAAGTAGTTTGCACAGACTATTCAGCAGCTGGCTCTGGTTATTTAACGGCCTATCGCTTTGATAGCAGTCATCCGATGCCACTGTCTGCCGATAACTTTGTGCAATACAAACACGATAAAGACCATAAATAATAAGGCATTGTTTAGTCCTTACAAAATTTAAAAAAGTGGCTTTTTATTGCGTCAAAAATTTTGTATGATGGATGTTTTTTCACAGGAATTTCTAATCATGGCAAATGCCAATACCAGCCACAAAACCAGCACCTCGCAAGGACCCATTCAATCTCCAGCGGGTACCACAAAAGTAGGCATTATCATGGGTTCACAGTCTGATTGGCCTACCATGAGTTTGGGCGTGCAACTATTGGCAGATTTTGGTATTGCGTTTGAATGTGAAGTGGTCTCAGCGCATCGTACGCCTGATAAATTATTTGATTACGCCAAATCGGCTAAGTCTAAAGGGTTACAAGTGATCATAGCTGGTGCTGGTGGCGCTGCTCATTTACCCGGCATGTGCGCCAGTCAGACTGAGTTACCTGTACTAGGTGTGCCCGTTAAATCATCGACTTTAAGTGGTTGGGATAGCTTATTGTCTATTGTGCAGATGCCTAAAGGTATAGCCGTTGGCACCTTAGCGATTGGTACCGCTGGTGCTTATAACGCAGGGTTATTGGCCATTCAAATTCTAGCCTTGCAGGATGAAGACTTGGCTAAGAAGTTAGTAGAGTTTCGTAGCAATCAAACAGACACTATTTTAGCCAGTCCAACGCCAGGCGTTATTAACCCGTAGAACTACCAACTCTTCAAAATGGCTGTAAAGCGTCTTCTATACTTATATATTTTCAATTATATTAAGTACAAGCTGATTATATATTAAGGGTCAACCATGACAACAACCAATGCTTATCCTACAACTCAAACTATCCGTACTATCGGCATTTTAGGAGGCGGTCAACTTGGTATGATGTTGGCCGAGGCCGCCCTGCCTCTTGGTTATCGTTGTGTGTTTTTAGAAGATGCCCCAAATTGCCCTGCGTCTTTATATGGCCAAGTATTTAGCAGTGAGCAACTTGAAGGTTTTATCGCGGCGGCCGATGTGTTCACCTTGGAGTTTGAAAATACGCCAGCTGAGACAGTAGCACGCCTCAAGCAAATGTCAGATGCGGGTCAAAAACAAGGTATGTTCCCGCCACCACAAGCTCTTAAAGTGGCTCAAGATCGCTTAAATGAAAAGACTTTATTCAATGAACTAAACATTAAGACCGTCCCCTTTGTCAGTGTTAGCTCAAAAGCAGAGCTTAAAGAAGCTTGCAATACGCTTGGATTACCTTTAGTACTAAAAACCAGCCGTGGTGGTTATGATGGTAAAGGTCAGTTTGTGATAAAAACTGAAGCAGACATTGAAGAGGCTTGGAAAGCATTGGGTGATGCCGTCACTGGTAAAAGTAATCTAACTCTCACACCTGCACCTTTAATAGCCGAAGGCTTTATCGACTTTAGTCGAGAAGTGTCCATTATCGCCACACGTGCGCAAGATGGCACTATCCGCACGTATGATTTGGTGGAAAACCATCATCATACTGGTATTTTAGCAACCTCCCATGCGCCTGCGGTAGGAACCAGTCATCTATTGCCACAAGCAAAAAAAGCCATTGAAACTTTAATGACTCATTTGGATTATGTGGGTACCATGGCTTTAGAGCTTTTTGTTAGTAAAGATGACAAAGGTAAAGATGTTATCTTAGCCAATGAAATTGCACCACGTGTTCATAACTCAGGTCACTGGAGCATCGAAGGTGCCGTTACCAGTCAGTTCGAAAATCATATGCGCGCAGTGGTTGGTTTACCATTAGGAGATACTGATAATGTATATCCTTCTGTGATGGTTAATGTGCTGGGTGAGTATCCAAATGTGGCTGACGTCTTAGCCATTGACGGTGCACATTATCATACTTATCACAAAGAAGAACGCGCAGACCGTAAAATAGCCCATATAACTTTAATGCCAAACGATGTTGCCCAACTTGATATGGCTTTAGAGCAGTTAATTTCAGTTCTGCCAAATAAGATGGGGTTTGCATCGTGAGTGAAAATAAATCGCCCGTTAAAAAAGAGGGCATGACTATCTGGATCGATGCCGACGCTTGTCCTTTGGTGGTAAAAGATCTGATAACCAAAACGGTAGTTCGCACTAATACCCCCGCTATCTTTGTTGCTAATCAGCCGATAAAAGTGCGTAAGTCACCACTGATTGCCATGAAAGTAGTGGGTTCAGGATTTGATGTGGCTGATGACTACATTGCAGATAATGTCAAAAAAGGCGATCTTGTTATTACCAGTGACATTCCGCTGGCCAATGATGTGCTTGATAATGACGGACAAGTATTGACCCCGCATGGTGTTATCTATGATAAAAATAACATCAAACAAAAACTCAATGCTCGTGACTTTATGGATACCATGCGCTCCACTGGGGTGCTCGATTTAACTCAGATGGGCGGTCAAAAGCCTTATTCTGATAAAGATAAAAAGCAATTTGCCGATGGGTTAAATAAGCTGGTGCGTTAGGGATTAAAAAATTCACCCTTACCCTACAAACCCAACACCATCCGATGCGCAACCACTCGTCCATTCTCTGACACATCTTCAATAACCTTAAACCCATTGGCTAAATAGAACGGCTTGGCTGTCAAAGTCGACTCAGCGGTAAGCGCTGTTATACCTCGTTGAAGAAAGTCTTCTTTCGTTCTGTTCAATAATTGTTTGCCTATCCCTTGCCCTTGGTAATCAGGGCTCACATAGTTAAGCAATATCTCACCTTTTTTGGACACTAAGATAAAACCAATAATTTGCTCATCAACTTTATAAACCAAGGCATCATTGTTGCTGATCCATTGTTCGACATTACTTTGCGTTTTATTTGCAAGCCACTGCTCAATTGCAACAGGATCATTTTGATGATCTGCAGCGCAGGATAGAATACTCTCCCTAATAACACTCACGATTTCTTTTGCATCTGCTATTTTTGCTGGTTCAATCATCTCAGCTTTCCTATTTTGAGTCGTTTGCCTATTATCAATTACTTTTATATTTTAAGTTACTTTAGACGTTTTGAGTTGCTTTAGTAACACTAATTTTTCCACGCCCTTTATGTTTTTCTAGAAATACTGCGCCCACCCACTCAAATCATTCGATTAATCGTTTTTTATTTATAAATAAAAACAAATATAAATCAATACCTTATATTAATTTTAAAATAATTATCTAAAAAAAGTAAAAAATAAGTGTAAGGAAAGTCACCCGTGCCACGTCTAATTAATAACAGACAAATAACTTGCCATTGATTTGAGTACGACATCATTGAAAGGGCTCTTAGTTTGTAGACTGTTATCACCTATCAATTATTTATCCCTATCAATGGAGTACATCATGAAAAAATCAGCATTTATTACCAGTTTAGCATTAGGTTCACTTATGACTATGAGTGGCGCTAATGCAGCAAACCCCTTTAATGCCGAACCTATGCTAAACGCGCACCAAAGTGATAGTAAAACAGCAGACGCTAAGTGTGGCGAAGGTAAATGCGGCACAGTCAAAAAACCTACCAAAAAAACGGATGCCAAATGTGGTGAAGGCAAATGTGGTGCAAGTGAATAGCTTACCTATGGCTTAAAACTGACAGTACGTACAAACGGACATTTAAAAACTGAGCGCTGTTGTCACTTTCGCTTCGTAAACAGCACAACGTTCAAACCAATCAATCTAATCAAAAAGGGAATATTATTATGAATACCAAATCAATCGTTGCAAGTTTAGCCCTAGGCTCATTAGTTACCTTAGGTGGTTGTACATCAACCAATCCTTTTTCCGCTAATGAAATGGACTCAGGCTACAAAAACGGTGAAAAAGCTCATCAAGGGTCATGTGGTGCTGAAAAAAGTGCTGAAGGTAGTTGCGGCGCCGATAAAAAAGCCGAAAGTTCATGTGGTGCAGACAAGAAAATGGATGCCAAATGTGGTGAAGCCAAATGTGGTGGCACTAAATAGCCTTAACAGACGCAATTTCCCATTACTGGGTTGACCTTCAAGGTTTACCCATCCAATCAGATTTTTAAAGGACTACTATGACGTTAACAATGCCAAGCTCATTTACAACCGTTAAAGATGCCACTGTTCAATCAATACAACAGTTAGGCGGAGCAGGGCTTGGGTTTCGTCGTGAGCTTTTGGCTGAGATGCGTAAAGCTGATCTCTCTGCTATCGATTTTTTTGAGATATCGCCTGAGAACTGGTTAAATTCTAACGGTCAAATGGGCGGTCAATACCACAAGCAGTTAAGATCATTTACCGAACAACACCCCTTCGTTTGTCATGGCTTGTCGCTATCAATCGGTAGCACAGCCACTTTAGATACCGCACTTTTAAAAAATATCAAAGCCCTTATGCAGACCCACGATATCGGGCTATACACCGAGCATCTGTCTTGGTGTAGCGACACCTCGGGTCATTTATATGACTTGCTCCCTATCCCTTGTACTGAAGAGGCGGTTTATTGGGTGGCTAATAGAATTAAGCAGGCCCAAGATATTTTGGGTCAGCAAATTGGGTTTGAAAACGCCTCTTATTACTTTAGTCCCCCAACGAATGGCGTCAGCAGTGATATGAGCGATGCTGAATTTATCAGTGCCGTTGCCAATGAGGCAGACTGCTTATTGCATTTGGATGTGAATAATATTTATGTCAAAAGTCAAAACTTTGGCTTTGATGCGCACGAGTACTTACGGCAACTGCCACTTGAGCGTACCTGTTATCTCCATGTGGCGGGGCATCATACTGAAGAAGATGGGCTGATTGTAGATACTCATGGTGCAAGCGTGATTGATCCTGTTTGGGCATTATTATCTGACGCTTATGCCCTTATAGAGCAAAAAACAGGACGTCCTGCCAGCACCTTACCGACTTGTTTAGAGCGCGATTTCAATTTTCCAAGTATGGATGAATTGATTGATGAAGTGGCCTATATTCGCCAGTTACAGGCTCAGTCAATTAAGCCACAAACGAGTTCTGCCCAAAAAACGACGTTACCCTATCCGTTATTGTCTAGTTATAGGGCTAATAATAGTCAGCAGGCTAATCAAGGCCTGCAGACTAAGGATGGTCAGCATGACCTTATCTAAAGTGATTTCTGCTAACGCTGATATCTCGGTAGCTTCTGAATTAACAGCCACCTCACATCTGGCAGAGTTTCAGCAGAATTTTGGTCAATATTTACGAGAACAAAAGACCGGTATCGACAATCCCAACTCGGACAATGCTTCCCCTTATCTTACAAACGAGACTCATACACAAGAGAATCTGACAAATGTGACTCTCGCAAACGGGGCATCCATCCCCAGTCGTATTGGCAATTTATATCAAACACTTGTATTTAATAATATTCGAGGCTTCTTAGATAAGTGTTTTCCTGTTTGCCAAAGTTTAATTAGTGATGATAAATGGCTCTATGTTTGTAAGCAGTTTTTCCTTAACCATCCTTGCCATAGTCCTTATTTCACAGAAATTAACCAGCACTTTGTCGATTATTTATCTGAACCTAATGTATTACAACTATTAGATCTACCGCCGTATTTTGCCGAACTGGCGCATTACGAATGGGTCGAGCTTATGGTCGATACCTATATTCTTGACGCTTTGCCAATTACCGCTCCGATGGTTAACACTAAGCAGCTTATCAGTGACTCGGCTTTGGATGACTGCGATTTAGATTTAAACGATATGGGTTTAAACGACTTGTGTAGAAGCTATTTAAGCATAAATCCAAGCGTTCAAAATTTACACTACCAATGGCCGGTACATCTTATTAGCTCGGAGTTTCAACCCAGTAATCCTGAGGACAGTTTTTACTTGGTCTATAGAGATTATCAGGATAAGGTTCAGTTTATGACCGTTAATGCGCTCACTTATGCCCTAAGTGACTTTATCCAAAGCCATGTCAGTAGCAGTAGCAATGTCGATAACTATAGCCCAATTATGGCAACTGACAGTGGTCTGACCAAATTGATGCAAGCGTTTGCTAACCACTTAGGATATGACGACGAGCAGATTTTAGTATCCTTTGGCATACCTTTAATTCATCAGCTAGTGGATCAGCAGGTTTTAATACCAATACCGGATAAAACATTAGGACATACTCAAATACCTGTATTTAACTGTTTATAGCAGCTAGGTGATAGCAGACTGGGAATTATTTATTAAACTTCTGACACCACCTTTCAGACAGTGTCAATAAATGATACCCAGTCACTATAGTCTCCATTATGCTTAAGCCCTAACCTTACCGTCCAAATATATAGAACCCTTTTCTAACCTTGAGAGTATCTTATGAGCTTTGCCAACAACACCCTTAGACCCTTTAACGCCGTTATTTCTCGATTAGAATCGTTAGATTTTATTACGCCTTTAGCGATACGCTTATACCTTGCGCCTATTTTTATCAGTGCAGGCTGGAACAAGGTCACAGGTTTTAATGACATCGTACAATGGTTTGGCAATAGTGATTGGGGATTAGGTTTGCCAATGCCGACGTTTATGGCGGTACTTGTTATTTTGGCAGAACTAGTGGGCGGCATTGCGTTATTATTTGGGTTAGGCACCCGTTTTGTGTCATTCTCCTTGATTATTACCATGTTGGTAGCGATGTTCAGTGTCCACTGGGTCAATGGCTGGTATGCTATTACTCCGACCAATCCAGACACCAGCCTTTCTAGCCTAATGAATACGTTTGGCTTTTGGGGCAGTGAGGCCAGTTTAGAGAATACAAATGAGGCGGCGTCACGTTTGGATAAGGCAAAAGAGATATTACAAACTCATGGTAACTATGACTGGCTAACCGAAACGGGTAATTTTGTGATTTTAAATAACGGAATTGAGTTTGCGGCCACCTATGCAGTCATGCTACTGGTGACCTTATTTTATGGCGCAGGTCGTTATGTGAGTTTAGATTATTGGCTAAATCCTTCTGCTTCTAAGCGGCAGTATAATTACAAGACTTAATTAGCTTATACTTTTACTTATGATTTTGCTTATGCCTAAACCTTGCACTTTAAAGTTATACCCTCAATACTAAATACTAACAACCGTACCCGATAACTTGTCTTGTTTGACAACGGTACACATAAGAGCTGTTAAAATGAACGAAGCGAGTCAGCTTCCTGTCCCGGAGCATTCTAGTATTACCCCGCAGTTTGTCGAAGCAGTTCGACATCAAATGCTTGCATTTGCTCGCCTGCAATTGGACGATTATCATTTGGCAGAAGATGTGGTTCAAGATGCGTTACTCTCAGCGCTACAATATAGTGGTCAATTTAAAGGCAATGCGGCTTTTAAAAGCTGGGTATTTGCCATTTTAAAAAATAAAATTATTGATAATATTCGCAAAAATAGTAAATACTCTACGATATCGAGCATGCAAGAGAGTAGCGATGGCAATGAGGATAGCTTATTGGATGCCTTATTTGATGAGGCTGGGTCTTGGTATCCAGAGTGTAAGCCGAGTCAATTTGATGACAGTTGGTGTGACCCTGAAGCCCATGTCCATACCGAGGGATTTTGGCAGGTACTTGAAGCCTGCTTAACCAACCTACCAAGTGAACAAGCGCGCGCATTTTTGATGCGTGAATACATTGAGCTTGAGACCCAAGAGATCTGCGAGTCGTTAAAGATAAGTAGCAGTAATTATTATGTGTTAATGCATCGAGCACGACTTGGTCTTCAGACTTGTTTGTCCATAAAATGGTTTAACTATGCTGACGAATAACGGCTTTCTTGGATAAGGGTTTTATAGAAAAGGTATAGTCAAAGAAGTTTTAAAAGGGTTATAAGGCAACCGAGTGCAAGTACTACTGGAGTAGGATTAACGAGGGTAACACTGCAACCATTTAGTCGTTCGCTGACTATATTAGAGAGCTGTAGAGAATTCATCGATATTAAGGCTAAGGCGACATACACTATGAAAAACTGTAAACGCATCACCAAAATTGTCAGCGATGGGCAAGAGCGACCATTACATCTTGCGGAAAAAATACAACTGCATTCCCATTTAATAATGTGCCCTGGATGTCGAGCGTTCAAAGACAACAGTAAAACATTGAGTAAAATTATGAAAGACTTTCAGTCCAAAGATACTCATAGTCCCTCTGAAAATGAGTAGCACATCTAACAATTAACTTATCGATGAAGGCCAGTATATATACTACTTTAATGCTACTTAATGGCTTAAACGCTACTTAATGGTTTAAAAGGGTTAATTGCTTGACCTAATCGAATTACTTGAAACTGTCGAATTAATTAAAATTGTCGAATGGCTTATAGTTGTCGAATGGCTGGCATACTAAGCCCTATCCACACCAAACCCGATCACATCATCAATATTTTTTGCACCCGTCATCACCATCATCAACCTATCAATGCCTAGCGCAATGCCACTACACGCTGGCAGCGCATCGCAAGCCGCCAATAGACGCTCATCGATTGGCATAACAGGCAACCCTCGCTGAGTCCGTTCAATATTATCCTGCTCAAATCGCGCCCTTAATGCTTGACTGTCTGCCAGTTCATCATACGCATTGGCAATCTCAATGCCATTGATATATAACTCGAATCGTTTGGCAACCTTATTACCGTCACTATCCGTTTCAATTTTTGCCAAAGCCGCGGTCGCAGGGGGATAATCGGTTATCAAAGTCGGACTATCGTGACCCAAATTAGGCTCTACTAGGTGGCTAAACAACAAATCTAGCCACCCTTGATGATCCTCCCCCAAATCGATACCAGACAGACCATTATGCTTTGCAATAGCCGATAAAATATGGCAATTGGCACTTAAAGGGTTTACACCCACATAATCCATATATGCTTGGCTATAACTGTAGTGTGTTAGTACCTGCTCACGCTCAAAAACCACAGTGAGCAATTCAGCCAGCTCTAAAGCCAGCTCATTTAGACTAAATCCAGGACGATACCACTCAAGCATCGTAAACTCACTGTTATGACGATGACCTACCTCATTATCTCTAAATACAGGACAAATCTGATAAATCGCCACTTGCCAAGCTGCCAACATACGTTTCATGGTAAATTCTGGTGACGTATGTAGGTAGTAAGTTGTTGGGGTATCTTGGAGAGTAATATTGGCAGAAATTGATGGCACAAACACATCTGTATTGCCTGCTTGAGAAAGCAGAGGCGTTTGCACTTCTAGTACGTTTTTCTGTGCGAAAAATTCTCGGATTTTGGCAAGCATCTCGGCACGTTTATGAGCCATCCCAAGGCTCATTGTAGGGTGGAAATCAAGTGATTGAGACATGGAAACACCCTATACAAATAGCCATTCACGGCGCAGAGAGTAGTTTTTACGAAGAACATCAAACGCCTCAGCAGGTACAGCTTGCTCACTGCTATCGACACTGTCTCTAAGCAACTTATCATCTGCTTTAATATCATAAAACTCAGTCAGTTGTTGCGGATTATCTTTTAGCTGCTGCCACTTATATGGATTCTCAAGCAATAAATCAGCCATTAAGTCCTGCTCTTTAATGGTCAAGATATCTGTACCCCTCTCGCCATAAGAGCGTACAAAAGTATCAAAAATCATCTGCGTCCCTCGCAGCTTGCCCTCAAGGGTATAACCAGCAATATGTGGCGTGGCAATCGTTAATCTATTTAATAACTCGGCACTAACGGTTGGCTCATGTTCGAACACATCAAGCACAACCTGACGCTCAGGATGTTTATCCAAATCCGCCAATAAATCTGCTTCATTGACCACAGCACCACGTGAGGTATTGATTAGCATTGTATCTACCGGCATTTTTTCTAAAACAGTACTATTAATCATATGCTGGGTGGGCAACTCACTATAGCCCAGCAGGGTCAATGGTACATGTAAGCTAATAACGTCGCTTTCACGAAGCACTTTATCAAAGCTTGCATTGTTAATCTTAGAATCAGCTAACAAAGGGTCATAACCTAGCACCTGCCAGCCTAAATCAAGGGCGTATCCAGCAAGCGTACTACCAATATTGCCCAAACCGATAATACCTAACTTTATTGGCTCTATTGGTTTGGTAGGTGTATCTTTACTGTCTTTAAATGCCCAATACTGAGGACGCAGTGTTAGGATGGCGCTAATGACATACTGCGCAACTGAGTGCTTACTACAGCCAGCTGCATTGGAAAAATTAACACCACGCTGAGTTAGATAATCTTGATCGACATGATCCGTACCTATGGTTGCTGAGCCCACATATTTAACAGTGCTATTGTTTGCTAAAAGCGCTTCGTTTATTGGAGTAACTGAACGAATCAGTAATGCGTCAGGCTGATACTCAGCAATGACTTTGGTATCGATATCACGACCAGCCATCGCAATGAGATTAATAGACTGCTGCAACACTTGCTCATTAAAATAATCATGTAAATTCGCAATATTACTATCAGCGATTATGGTCAGCATACTTACCCTTTTTATTATATAAACGCTTTTATACCCTACTGGATATTGTAGGTGACATTTTTTATACGTGCTTTTTTTTAAGTGTTTTTTTATAGTTTCTATTAATTAGTTTCTATTTATATAGGTGCGGTTTATTATAGGTGCTATTTCGCGTAGCTATTATTTTTCGTGGGTGCTATTAGCCGCCTTGGATTCATCTGTTGCATCGGTTGTATCTACCTGAGGGGAATCCTCTAAGTCAGGCGCTTTGCCTATGACGACAATATTGTTTTTCTTTAAGCTACTAGCATTTGAGTTACTGGATTCATTATTACCGAGGCCAGCATTTGGGTCAGCTGCAGAAGGCGTTTGCATCGCTTCTTTGTCTAAACCTTGCTCTACACGATGTAAAGCAGAATCTGCGAACGGATATTTACTAAACGAGACCACATCAGGAGATATTTCAAATGACACAGGGGTTTCTGCAGGCGTCCATTGGTGACGATGGAGCCTGGTATAGAATGGCGCAAAAATCACATTACGGTGCTCATTAATCCATTCGCGCCATACAGCCAGAGCAATGGCTAACACCACAGGCCCAATAAACAGACCGACAAATCCAAAAGCGGTTAATCCGCCTAACACCCCAATAAAGATAATGATAAAAGGAATCTTAGTAGCGCCTGATATGACGATAGGACGAATTAAATTATCTACCCAGCTTATAACCAAAGTCCCCCATAACGCTAAGCCAATTGCTTCAGCAGCCATTCCTTGAGTAAATAGCCAAATACACACCCCGCCCCAAGCAAAAGGCGTACCAAACGGGATTAACGCAATCACAAAGGTCATTAGCGTTAACAAAATTGGACTTGGCGCCCCAGCAAAATAGTAGCCAATACCTGCCAAAAATGCCTGCGCCAAAGCAGTCAAACCAATGCCATACACAACAGCTTGGGTAGTAGATCCTACCGAATCAATGTAATTATCAATCCGATTGCCAATAATGTTACGCAGCGCTTGACGAATTTGTTTCATCAAACTGATACCATCACGGTAAAAGAAAAACAGCGTCATCAGCGCCATACCTAGCTTTGCCATGGTACTAAACGCCACATCTAACGCTACCTTACCGTAATACAAATGCGACTGCATCCACGCTCTAAATGCATTTAATGAAGCTTCAGGGTCTTTATTTATCTCCCACAAGATATCTTTGATCTGTTGTCCAATGACAGGTAAGTTCTTAATCTCTTCTGGCAAATCAACATAGCCTGCTTTGATGCGGTGTAATAATGTACCGTACAAATTAAGCGCCTCTTGTTGTAAAACAAACAGCCCAAGCACGATAGGTACGCCTAAAATCAGTGATACAGTCACCGTCATGATACCGGCGCTCATATCAGAGCTTAATTTAACTTTTCGATAAAAGAAATTGTAAAGAGGGTATGTCACATAAGCCAAAATCGCTGCCCAAAGTGCAGGCACGATGAAAAACTGTACCACTTTAAAACACAGTATAAATAAGATAACCAACAATGTTGCGGTTAATATTCGCTGCGTAACCAGCTCACGTGTCCAGTTTTCAATCATGATAACGCATACCTAAAGAAATACAGTCTTAACAATGCCTCAAATACGATGCCTCAAATACGATGCCACAAATTCGATACTATAAGGTTCGAAAGTATAGATTCGATAAAATAAAAAATAATCTTAAGAGAGTTATGATAAAAAGAATAATGTCAAAGAGTGACGCTTAATATTATGCGATAAAGTCATATAAATGAGTAATGCTAACTTGTAATTATTACTTACAATATTACTGCTAGAGCATTAAAGCTGCTGAAAATCTAACACATTATCTTAAAGTCAGAATATTGAGGGAAACGAGTACAAACACGACCGTTAATAAGTTCAGTGAGCTTGACATATAGTCGGCGAACTTATAAAGAGTCACGGTGTTAACCTCGTTAAGCCTACCCTAGTAGTACTTGCACTCGGTTGCCTTGTGACTACTTTAAAGTTCTTTGACTATAGAGGGTTATATATCAAAAAAGGTTTAATTTTCAAACATTAGATATCAAAAAGGACATAATCGAACGTTATGCCCTCTTAAAAAGACTGGTATTTTTAAAAACCAATTAGGATGTCATTAAATCTGTAACTCGCCGACATCGGCAACCGTTAAGAATAACTCACGTACCTGTTTTAACAAGGACAATCTATTAGACTTTAACGCGTCATTGTCGCTATTCACCATTACATTATCGAAGAAATCGGTAAGGGGTGATTCAAGTTTCGTTAAGGCCTGTAGAATCTCGTTATACTTAGCTTCGGACTGTAGCGGCGCGACTGTTTCTTGTGCCTTGACTACGGCATTGTATAACGCTTGCTCGGCCGCTTCTTTTAATAAGCTTTGGGTCACCCTATCACTAACCTTACCTTCAGATTTGGCTAAAATATTGGCCACACGTTTATTAATTTCAGCTAAGGTGGCCGCTTGAGGCAGCTTACGAAATGCACTTACCGCATGGATACGCTGGTCAAAGTCCATTGGTACAGCGGGGTCGATGGCTAAAACCGCTTGAATCGTATCAACACTCATACCTTGCTCGACATACATAGCACGATATCGTGAGTTCACAAAATCAATAACTTGGGTTAAAGTTTCCTCACTATTTTCGAGCCTACCCTCGTAATTTGTAATGGCTTGCTCAATTAGCTTATCTAGATTAATAGGCAGCTGTTTTTCAATTAGGATACGCAGTATCCCAATTGCTGAGCGGCGTAGGCTAAACGGATCTTTTGATCCCGTTGGCGCTTGATTAATACCAAAGATACCGACTAACGTATCCAAACGGTCGGCCAATGCTAAGCAAATACCGATTGGCGTTTGCGGCAATACATCACCACTAAACTTAGGTAAATACTGCTCTTCGATAGCCGCTGCTATGGTTTCTGGCTCCCCATTCAATCGCGCATAATAGGTACCTGCAATACCTTGTAATTCCGAAAATTCACCAACTAAGGTACTGGTTAAATCAGCTTTAGACAATATCGCAGCGCGTTTAGTTTGCGCGATATCAATATCAGTATAACCTTCTATATTATCTTCTATTAATAGTGAGGCAATTGAGGCTGCAAGTTTGGCAATGCGTTCAGACTTCTCCCAAATTGTGCCTAATTTATCTTGGAATACGCGTGTTTTTAGACTCTCAGCCATTTCAATTAGTGGCTGCTTTTGATCTTGCAGGTAGAAAAACTCAGCATCTGCCAAGCGTGGACGCACAACCTTTTCGTTACCGCTAACCACTTGACTTGGGTCTTTGGATTCAATATTACTGATAAAAATAAAGTAAGGTTGTAGCTTACCGTCTTTATCAGTTAAGCAAAAATACTTTTGATCCGCTTGCATGGTGCTGATTAAAGCTTCTTGAGGCACTTGCAAAAACCGCTCTTCAAAGCTGGCTCGTAGTGCTACCGGCAAGTCTACTAATGAAGTAACTTCATCAAGTAACTCTTGCGGCACGATGGGCTGCGAATCAACCTCATCTGCTAATGATTTAACTCGCTCTAAAATGGTTTGCTGACGACGATCAAAATCTGCTATCACTTTATTGTCTTCAAGCAGGCTTTCATAATCTTTAGCATGACTAATCGTTAACGCAGTTGGGGAGTGATATCGATGTCCTAAGGTTTGATTAGCAGACGTTAAGCCTTGAATGTTTGCTTCAATAACTTGATCATCTTGCATAAGTACCAACCACTTAACAGGACGCACAAACTCTTCACGACTAGCACCAGAGCGCATACGCTTGGCAATCGGTAGATTGTCTAATGCAGTTTGAAAAATAGCAGGCAATAGCTCAGTTGTTGCTTGACCATGTACAGTTAAATCATAACCAATGTAATCCCCTTTGTCGGTATTGATGGTTATTAAGTCATTTACATCTACGCCCAATCCTTTAGCAAAACCTTGTGCTGCGCGTGTGGGGTTGCCCTCGCTATCGTAAGCGGCTTTAACGGCTGGACCGCGTTTTTGCTCACTACGGTCTGGCTGCTTTTCGCTAATGCCCTCAATTTGGATGGCCAAACGACGTGGTGCGGCAAAAGCTTTGATCTGATCATAACTGATATTGGCGTCTTTTAGTTGACTCTCAACGCTTGCTTTTAGCGAATCGCGTAGGGGTTTTAGACTCTTTGGTGGCAGCTCTTCACTACCAAGTTCAAATAAAATTGTGCTCATGTGGCTCTCTGTGATTATAAGATGTTATAAATATTTATCTCGCTATTGAGTTCAAGTGTGCAGGCTTGACGTGATCTACTTTTGATTGCCGCCTTTCTTAATGGCTTGTTTGTCTTTCTTCCCGTCTTTCTTGCCATCCTGCTTCTCGCAAGCTTCAGCACTCTCATGTGGTAAATACTTTTTCAAAGCCGCTTCTTTATGCGCCTCATCTGCCAGTGGGAATCCAAGTTTTGCGCGTGCCTGAACATAACCTTGCGCAACTTTACGCGCCAAGGTACGCACTCTTAAAATAAAGCGTTGACGTTCCGTGACTGATATTGCGCCACGAGCATCTAATAGGTTAAAGGTGTGCGACGCTTTTAATACCATCTCATATGCTGGCAAAGGAAGATCCGCTGCTACCAATTTATCCGCTTGCTGCTCATAAAAATCAAATAGTTCAAACATTTTTGGTACATCGGCGTGTTCAAAGTTATAAGTAGATTGCTCTACTTCATTTTGGTGGAACACGTCGCCATAGGTCACTTTACCAAATTCACCATCGGTCCACACCAAGTCATAAACACTATCGACACCTTGGATATACATAGCCAAACGCTCAAGGCCGTATGTAATTTCACCCGTCACCGGGAAGCATTCAAGCCCGCCCACCTGCTGAAAATAAGTAAACTGAGTGACTTCCATACCATTAAGCCAAACTTCCCAGCCAAGACCCCACGCCCCTAGTGTGGGCGACTCCCAGTTATCTTCTACAAATCGCACATCATGCGTGAGCGTATCGATACCTATGGCTTCAAGTGAACCCAAATAAAGCTCTTGAATATTGGGAGGATTAGGCTTCATCACCACTTGGAACTGATAATAGTGCTGTAGACGATTTGGGTTATTACCATACCGGCCATCCGTAGGACGACGTGACGGCTGCACATACGCTGCGTTCCAAATTTCTGGGCCTAATGATCGTAGAAATGTGGCAGTATGAAACGTGCCTGCACCCACTTCCATATCATATGGCTGTAATACCACACATCCTTTATCTGCCCAATAGGTTTGCAACGTTAAAATGAGTTCTTGAAATGTCATAAAATAGCCATGTTTTGAAAGAAAGAAAGAAATAATAAAAAGAAGGGTTGATGATCAACAAATAATAAAGCTTGTATATTTTGATATAAATACATAATTTTTAATACGCTAACCTTACTAAAAAAACGCGAATTTATCTAGGGTCTGCGCAATATTCGAGCATTAGGATACAAAGGCACTAATGTACACAAAAAAATACCTAGATGGTTAGCCATCTAGGCAGGAGGAAAACAAATCGGAACTTTAATTTAATTATTAGGAATTTAGCTATAATTAGGGATGTTGTGATATTTTTGAAAGTTATAATGTAAAAGGTAAAAAGTTGCTTGAATTAATAGGTGCTTAAATTAAATTAGCTTAAAACCTAACCCTGTACTTTCAAACCAATAACTATAAACTTTTAAGTAATACATAAAACTTAAAAATGTTTAAACATAAGAATCTACAGATGCTTTAGGCATTATTAGCCATAAAATTAAATAGATTAATATACCAGGTACGCCAGTACTTGCACTCGAAATAATCACGAATAAAATACGAGTTAAGTTAGGTGACCAACCAAAATATTCTGCAATACCGCCCATCACACCTGCAATCATTTTATGATTACGTGAACGATGTAATTTATTAAGTCTTTGCATTTACATAACTCCTTTATATGATGAGATATCCGTCCAAAGATACTTAAACACTATTAACACCACGACAAATTAACGCTATGATACCGATAATAGCTGTCCATTATTCAATCTATAACTCAAAAATAAATTAATATATTTGTGCGGGGATATTTAGAATATCTCAAATATCTTATGTCGTTCTATTATAGCTAAATTGACTAAAAATGCTGTTTATCCTTTATAATGAATTTGTAAGTTTGTAGCCAAAGAATCTTTCCAAATTTTCACAACTGTCACTAAAGCATAAAACAGATGTACAATGTAACTATATGATTCTTTTGGACTATTAATAATTAACAGAATTTAATAACTAGCAGCCTATCTATAAATTTATATAACCTGTCGATTGAATTATGTAGAATAAACTCCCTTAATATAACCCTCGACAAGATCTATAATATATTTGCGTTCATATACATTTAATAAGCCGCTCTAAGGACAAGTTATGCAAAAATCCGGACTTATGATAGGACATTTTGAACCCCTACATTTAGGACATATTCGCACTATTTTGCATGCTTCTTCTTTGGTCGAAGTTTTGCATATTGTGATAACCCGGCACCCCAACCCGAATCCTAAGTTTCCAGTGACATTGCAAGACAAAGCGCGCTGGTTGCAGATGGCCTGTAGCGATCTTCCTTTTATCAGGATTCATGTGTGCGATGATTTTTCATTCCCAGTACATGATAGTGTTGAAGACATTACAATTAACATTGATGCCTACAACGCCAAAATCGATTATATTCAAGATAAATTTTCGATAGATAAAGATAACGTATTACTGGTTACCGAAGGTCACCCCCTATCTAAACCTGCGGTGACTACGTCATTAAATATGGACGTCACCAGCACCCCTCTTCATCCTGAGTTTGATAGTACAGCGATTCATTTTAACCCGATTGCCAACTGGGACATTATTCATCCCGAAGCTCGTGGCAGTTACACCCGAACAGTCGCTATCGTTGGCGGTGAAAGCTCTGGAAAAACAACTTTGGCGCACAAACTTGCCAATTATTATGGTGCTGACTTGGTGTTAGAAATGGGTAGGCTGTATGTCGGTACCGATCTAGGGGGTACTGAGGTGGGTTTGCAATATAACGACTACGGTCCAATTGCACTTGACCACGCCCAAGCCATGCGTGAGATCATGTACCAAGCGCAAGCGCCTATTACAATTGTGGATACTGACTTTGTCACGACACAAGCGTTTTGTGAAGAATACGAAGGTCGTACTCATCCTTTTGTCACGGCGTGTATTGAAGAGTTTCGCTTCGATCATACTTTATTTTTGGCCAATAACACCCCTTGGGTTGCTGATGGTATGCGCTCACTGGGCTCTGAAACAGCCCGAGACCGTTTTGAGAGTCGCTTGGTAGATATTTTTAATCGTCATAATATAGATACTTTCCGTATCTCTAGCCCAGACTATTTCCAGCGTTATGCCGATGCCATCAATTATATTGACAAAAATATTTATAATACAACGCGCTAAGTAAGGTTTATCATAACGATCAAATTTTGCTATTATCGCCCTAACGTCTCTCATCAAGCTAGTGGTTTGGTCATGTGTTTAGAGATTCGGTTACGGTAGGTCATTGATTCAGGATTTCAGCGATTCACATTAACTTTCATCGATTCACATTAACTTATGGATGTTAATCACACCTTCTAAACCAGAACCACAACTATAAAGGACTCATATGCGCATAAAGTTTTTGGATAATATTACGGGAAAATGGGCCCTGCAATGGATTGTTGCATGGTTTTTATTTGGTGTTATTGCATTGAGTTCAGGGTTTTGGCTAACTACTGAGCATGAGACGTTAGATTGGTTTTATTTGGGCGTCTCATTGGTCGGCTTAGTCTGTGTGGTATCGCTATCCTTTCGCAAAAACGTCATGGGTAATGGACTGGGTATGGCAGCAACCGCTGGTGAAGTGGTGGTGCAAGCTACCTCTGGCGCTGTTGGCTTAATGCTTGCTCCTTTATTTAATTTCTTTACGCATGTGTATGGCTTGTTTTATTGGTCTAAAAATACAGATGCTGATGGTAATATGATACCCAAGTCAGCGACCAAGTGGGTATGGATGGTGACCATTGCTTTTATTGCTATTGGCTTGGCTTTATTCCCTATCGTCAACGAATGGCTTGCGCATCAAGGTTATGCGCTCGTTAAAAATGATGGCAGTCAGTTCTTAGGTAAGATAGACTTTTATTGGATTAACGTCTTTGCCTTTATACTGTCCATTACGGCGCAAGCTACTATGATTCTGCGTTATTCATTTAATTGGTGGATATGGATTATGGTTAATTTCGTATGGCTAATTGTTAACCTCATGACGGGCAATTATATTTTTGCCATTCAAACTATGGTGTATCAAATTAATTCTTTTGTTGGTTTGTATGAATGGCAACGAAACGCCCGTGAAAGCACGTCTTAATAGCCATACAAACCTCATCGTTATCAACTGTATGCTTTATACTGTATGTTTGATGCCGTGTGTTTATTATAAGACATTAGAGTGAGGTATTAAATACGATGTTCCATAAAAAATACCGCGACACTCTGGCGGTATTTTTATAGATAAGAGTTTATTGGAGCAGGTTATACTTTAATAAATCAAGCCAATGACCAAATAAATCTTACCACAAATGAATTAAACCTTGTTAGGCGTATAATCTTTAAGCGCCGCAATACGATCATCTAATGAAGGATGCGAGCGAAAGAAGCTAGCAATGCTAAAGCTTTGCGCCTGACCAGTCGCTATTGCAAACGCCTTCATGTTATCTGGCATTTGGGCAGGGCTGGCTTCAACGGGTCGCAGGGCATCAAGCGCACTTACCATTTTGTCACGGCCTGCAAGCTTTGCGCCCATCTGGTCAGCACGGTATTCACGCTTACGCGAGAACCACATCACAATGGCGGATGCCAAGAATCCAAGCAATATATCCATCACAATACTGGTGACGAAGTACCCAATACCGGGGCCATCTTCGTTTTTAAATACCACTCTATCCACAAAGCTACCCACGATACGTGCAAAGAACATCACAAAGGCGTTTATCACCCCTTGAATCAGCGCCAAAGTCACCATATCACCATTAGCGACGTGGCCAATTTCATGCGCCAACACAGCTTCTACTTCATCTGGCGTCATAGAGTGTAGCAGTCCTGAAGACACGGCAACTAAGGCTTTGTTCTTATTCCAACCCGTTGCAAAGGCATTTGGCTGTGCATTATCAAAAATCCCTACTTCTGGCATATCGATATTGACTGCTTTGGCTTGCTTTGCCACTGTATCCATCAACCATTTTTCTGTGGCGTTACTTGGAGTGTCGATAACGACTGTCCCTGTTGAGCGCTTTGCCATCCATTTTGACAATAATAGAGAGATCATTGACCCTACCATGCCATATATCGCACACATTACCGCTAAGCTACCTAGATTCAGACCGCCCACACCATGTACAGACCCTAGCCCAAAGACGCTAGACAAAATACTAAATACAATGCCGAATACAACCAGCACTGCTAAGTTTGTTAATAAAAATAACCCCACACGCATCATACGCTTTACTTCCTTTTCAAAGTTTCAATACAACGTCAACGCCCATATTACTTAATCATTCCGTATCATTCAACGGTGTAGAATGTATCCATTAAATGATGTCACATAACTTATGACTAATAACTTATGCTAGATAGCTTATAAATAGCTTTTAAATAGCTTTTAAATAAAGATAACCGATATAACTGGGTTTACTGCTGCTGTTGTCCTACTCTTGTTTAAATACTTAAATACTTATGTTAGTTAATAAAATGGGGGTGGTGAGGTCTTTATTCAATATTTCTTGCTGATTAACTATAACTTACTTATTCAATATTATTTCGTCATTCAATCTAGGGCGCCTCTCTTATCTATAAATTAAAAATTAAGTTGAACATCAAGCAGATAGGCTATGCAATTAACTTATGTGTTTACATTACCTATGTGTTTACAACAAGCTAGCTACCTGCAATAATAGAATTCTACATTCATCACTAATAAGGACATTAGGATGTCATCTCGTAAGCAATCTACCAAACGCTCTTTAGAACAATGGCTTGCTGACTATGCAGTTAGCCATCAAAACCCAATTAATAAAACCATTCACTGGCTGTGCGTTCCTACCATTTTTGCCAGTATTTTAGGTATGGGGATGTCAGTCGCTGCATGGTTCACTATCGTGGTCGCCATGTTGATAGCCATATTTTACTTCAAACTGTCCCCGCCTATGTTCGTTGCAATGGGCATATTTACGCTGATTTGTTTTTCAGTAATTGCCCTATTACCTATTGGCTTTAAGGGTTGGGCGGCTGTATTTGTCGTGGCATGGATTGGTCAGTTCATCGGGCATAAAATAGAAGGCAAAAAACCTTCTTTCTTTGAAGACCTGCAGTTCTTACTGATCGGACCAGCATGGGTTGCCAATACTTTGTTTTTACGTCGTAAAATTAAACCTACTCAGACGGCTTGAGTCAGACTGTTTAAGTTTTATACGTATCGGTGAATATGGACGCATTTTAGATCAGTTTGATAAGTGTTTTATATACTAAAATACAACCAAATTGCTTCAAACAGCAGTAGCCTTGTGTGTGCTAAACTTATATATTTATTAAACTTTATCGCTTTAAATATAAGTATTACTAATAAATGTTTATGCGTACTTAATTATCTATCTAGTAATAGTTTAAGTCAATTATTAAGCTTTAGGACTATCATAAGGAGATTAACTGTGAAAATATTAAAAAATGCTGTCACTATCGCCGTTTTAGCAGGACTTGGTACGTTAAGTGTGGCCAGTAATGCCGCTACTTATGAAATTGACCCGCATCATGCCAACGCACGTTTTTCGGTAGATCATTTCGGTACTTCTACCAACGCTGGTGGTTTTTATGGTTTAACAGGTATTGTAGAGTATGAACCTACTAAGCGTGAAGGCTTTGTTGGGGTTACGATTCCAATTAGCAGTATTGATACTGGTAATCGCAAATTTAACGACCATTTAAAGTCTGCTGATTTCTTTAATGTTGAGGAATATCCAACAGCTTACTTCAAGTCTACAGATTGGGTATTTAATGGCAATAAAGTTGCTGCCGTGAATGGGCATCTTACGTTGCTTGATCAGACTCACCCTGTTACACTGACAGCCACTAAGTTTAACTGCTATGATAGCCCCTTACTAAAAACCCAAGTATGTGGTGGCGATTTTGAAACCACTATCGACAGAACTAAATGGGGTATCGACACCTACACTGATGGCGGCATGATGAAGGATATTAAGCTTAAAATTCAAATCGAAGCTGGTTTGAAAAAATAAAATCTATATATGATTAAGCTTTTTAAGAAGGCGCTACTTCATAGTTGAGTATCGCCTTTTTTTATACTCTATTTTTGACTGCTAATATTCTTGCTATATTAAGTACAATGTATTAAAACGCCATACTTGGAAAATACCGCATGAATTTTATGCCCAACATCAGACGAATTTATGCTCGAGACCCAACTGAGCCACATCGCGCTTCAACTACACTCGAGTTATTATTTGATTTGGTATATGTCATCGCCGTCTCCGCCGCGGCAGAAGGCTTTTATCATCGGTTGAGTGAACATGATTTAAGTGGGTTTATTACTTTTACTTTAGCATTTTTTATCTTATGGAATGCGTGGACCAGCTTCACTTGGTTTGGCTCAGGCTACGATCCCGACGATACCCCTTATCGTCTTTCCGTCTTAATGCAAATGTTTGGCTCGTTGTTGATAGCGGCCAATATTAGTCGGTTTTTTGATCAGGGCCTTATTTGGATTGGCGTCGCCGGTTACGCCATTATGCGCCTTGCAAGCTGTAGCCAGTGGTATCGGGTCTACAAACACTTACCTGAGCACAGACAAGTTGCTAGACGCAGTGTAATTGGCCTACTTGGCTTACAGGCCATGTGGATCAGCTGGCTGTTTTTACCGCCTGTACTACAAACGCCGGCACTTTTAGTCTTTGTCATCGCGGAACTAATTATGCCTATTTGGGCGCGTGCTGAGCAATTTAATAATTGGCACCCTAGTCATTTAGCCGAGCGGTATGGACTATTAACCATTATCGTATTGGGTGAAGGAATTCTAGGAGTAAGTGGCACCATCCGCTATTTATTAGCAGATCCTGCTTACAACGCCAGCGATATATTGGTCACAGGGTCAGGTATGGTAGCGCTTTTATTTGCATTATGGTGGCTGTACTTTAGCGTACCATTTGATGCTATTTTAAAAGAAGAGAGACGACGTCATGATTTGATTTCTTTTGGGTATGGACATTTTTTTATTTTCGCTTCACTAGCAGGTATTGGCAGCGCTTTAAACTTAGTCCCCGATGCGATGGATTATGCAGTCGAAGCCTCTGCTAAGTCAGTACACCATGCGGTAACGATGCCCTATGCTATGGGTATGGTAATGCTTCAACTGGCGGCATTTTTGGTTATCTTATGGGTGCTGCGCCGCCTTATCTGTCGCAGCTCGCAGTATAATATTCTGACATTACTCATCGCTTTAGCTATCATTGGCATTAGCTTCTATGCCGTTGTACTCGGTCTGCCCATTACCTATGGCATTTGGCTTAGCGTACTTGCGCCTATCTTAATGACTTTCAAATTTAATCGAAGTCAAAGCGCCTTGCATTAATGGGCTAATAACGAAATAGTAATGGGCTAATAACGAGTTAAGAGCAACCCAAGTAATAAGAGCAATGAACAAGATAAATGAAAAAGATAGCACTTACGCTGTCTTTTTTTATGATAGCTGCTTTTTATTAGATTAAGACGACTTAATCCGCAAGCGGCTTGATCAGCTCAAAGCGAGGTATCTGCTTGCCATCTCGCTCTATGGTTTCGGTAAACATCTCTAGCGGGCGTACCCACACCCCATACTCACCATACAGACAGCGATAGACCACAAGATCTTCTTCTGTTTCAGAATGATGGGCGGTATGCAGCACCTGATATAGACTGCCTTTGTAATGGCGGTAGATACCTTGTTGAACTGTTTGCATTCTAATACCCTCCTTTTAATAAATGTTAAAATATTGTTGAAAATTATTAAATTTCGTGCTTAAATATATTTACTTCCTGAAAAGGAGGTTGAGAAGTACTGGATAGTACATAAGTATAAAACGCAGAATTATAATAACAATCTATTTCTTTAGATTGTGTCTCCAAGTGCGATTTCCACTTTCTATTCAGCTTCTTATAATTTATTAATTATAAAGAGGCAACTCCATGAAAAATCATGATTCTTTAATCTTAAAGACCGTCAATAGCGCTGACTTCACCTTCAATGATATCAATAAAACTCTGAGTACTATTGATGCTGTGAATATGGCAAAACTTCTTGATCATCTCGATCTTACAGCTAATCCTCGAAGTGCAACTAAAAATAATATTGTAAGATCCATATATGATACTCTTAAGAATTCACCAGAATACATGGTGTTTAAAACTAAAGGTCTTTTAATAGCATGTGAAGATTTTGAGATCCTTCAAAGAGGCAGGTATAAATTAAATTTTGATAGTCATTCAGTTACTGATGGTTTGTTAGATGGCGGACATAACGTTTTGGCTATTGGTATATTTATGCTTGAAGAGTACTTCAATCAAAACGATGTACCAGTCCCAAAAGATATTAGAAAGATCAGTAAATGGGTTCACTTTGCGGATGTTTGGCAGAAATATAAAGATAAGATAGAAGACTTTGTAGCAACTCAAAAGTTCCAAATCCCAGTAGAAATAGTCTATCCTAAAAATGGTTTCGAAGACGCTTTTGCTGACAAAGTTTTTGAGATATCAGATGCCCGTAATAACAATAATTCACTTGCAAGCGGTGCAAAAGCAAATCACCGTGGTTATTATGACATACTTAAACAGTATATAGACCCTGAAATTAGGAATTATATTGAGTGGAAAGACGGAGAAGCAGATAAATACATTAGACGTGACGACATTGTAGCATTATCACTTATACCTTTTATAGCTCTTCAACGTGCTGGAAAGCTAGACAATACTGATATTGGCAACATAAATCCTATTAATATCTACAGCAGTAAAGGTAGCTGTGTAGCAACTTTCTCAAAGATTATCGAGCAGTTAAAGTTAAACGAGGATGATGTTGACAACTTAGAGCTACCGCCTTTAATAGCAAGTGCGTTTTCTTTGATGAATGATATCCCTTACCTTTACGATTTAATCTATGAAAAGTTTCCTACTGCCTATAACAATATCTCTCCTGGTTTTGGTAGAATTTCGAAGGTTAAAGAAACTAAAGAGAAACCATCAAAAACGAAGTTTTATAGATACGACAGTTCATATAAATATCCTGATGGATTCATAGTTCCTATAGTAGTCTCCTTACATACTCTTATTGGTATTGACGGCGACAAGGTGTATTGGAAAGTTCCTAATATAAGAGAGTTCATAGACCAAAAGTTAGTAGGTAACTGTGAGATGTTAATAAGTACTATTAAAGACAACTCTTATGACCCACAAAGTGTAGGTAAAAGTGCTGCATCATACAAAGGAATGGAAATGCAGTTTAGCTTTGCAGAAATGAAAGCAACTCTTAATAAATAAACCACATTTTAATTCTATGTAAAAAGTAGTAGAGCTTGAACTCTACTACTTTTTTTGTTCTCAGTAAATGAAAGCAAAACCAAAAATCAATCGCTTTCCTTCAGGATTGGCTGAAGCGGTAATAACTGATGATTGGTAGTAAATTTTTCTAAATACCCATTGTTTAAGCAACCGTCACCCTAGCAAACGCCTTTTTGCCCGCTTGAATCACTACCGTTTGGCCAGAAGTTAAACTAAAGCCAGCATTAATCTCCTCACCATCTACTTTTACCGCGTTGCGTTTTAGCATGTCTTTGGCAGCGGCGTTGTTCTTGGCAAGTTCAGCTTGGTTTAGAATTTGGGTGATGAATAATGCATCTTGACCATCAGGAAGCTCAAGCGTTACTTCGGGTAGATCGACAGGCAGCTCACCATCCGCTAAGACGTTACCGGCAGACTTATGCGCGTTTTGGGCCGCCTCTTTGTCATGGAAACGCTCAATTAACTCTTCGGCTAGAATGCGTTTTATTTCTTGTGGATTACGTCCCGCTTCCATCTCTTTCATTAGCGCATCGACTTCATCCATCGGCTTAAAGCTCAAAAACTCATAATAGCGGCGGATAAGCGTATCTGGCATGGAGAGCAGCTTTTGATACATAGTACCCGGTGCATCATCGATAGCCACATAGTTACCTAACGACTTAGACATTTTATTGACGCCATCTAATCCCTCTAAAATGGGTACGGTAATACACACTTGCGCCTCATGACCATAACGGCCTTGCAAGGTGCGACCCATTAATAGGTTGAAGGTTTGGTCAGTACCACCCATTTCTACGTCCGCTTCGAGCGCTATAGAATCATACCCTTGCACTAATGGATACAAAAACTCATGAATCGCAATCGGGGTTTGCGCCGCATAGCGCTTTGCAAAGTCATCACGCTCAAGCATACGAGAGACGGTCAACTGGCTTGCCAACTGAATCATCTCGCCTGCGCTCATGTCATTAAACCACTGCGAGTTGAACACCACATGAGTTTTGTCTTTGTCTAAGATTTTAAATACTTGCTCGGCGTAGGTTTTGGCATTGGTCATGACCTGCTCATCAGTCAATGGCGGACGCGTTGCATTCTTACCAGAGGGATCACCAATTTTGGCAGTATAGTCGCCAATCAAAAAATAGATCTCATGGCCTAAATCTTGAAAATGCTTTAGCTTGTTGATCAATACCGTATGTCCCAAATGCAAATCTGGTGCGGTGGGGTCAAACCCTGCTTTGATTTTGAGTGGACGGCCTTGCTTTAACTTAGCAATCAAATCTTCTTCTGATAGTATCTCGTGCGTCCCACGCTGAATGATGGCCAGTTGCTCGTCTATTGATAAGGCTTTGGCTGCTTGCTCTGATAACGCTGTACTCATGATTTCCTCTTTACGGGTCTTGAATTGATAACTTGAGTGGATAAGATGTTATGACGAATGATGTTAAGATGGACAAAGTATACTATAGTCAGTTTAATCTATCAGTCACTTTAGTATAATACCGCTAGAATCGCTACTTATAGTCAAAGAAGTCAAAGCTTAGTGAGGGTAACATCCTAACCGTTTAATCGTTCTCTGATTAGGGGCACGCCTTAGACTGGTATGTCTTCTTGTATATAATTTGATTTCTTGTTTATTTAACCTTTATTCAATATTTCAACTAGGTCTTTTCATGCCAAATATCTCCGAGCACGATGATGATTCGAACCCTGCAATTATGACAGATGACTTTAGTGAGGTGTTAAATCAGACGCTGTTTGAAAGCTTTGATACGGGTTATTATATTGGGATGATGTCTGGTACGAGTTTGGACGGTATGGATGCTGTCATAAGCCAGTTTGATGATAATGACTGTGAAAAAATCGTCGCCACTCACTCCAAAGACTTTCCCGATGACCTGCGTAGCGTCTTATTAGCGCTTTGTCAGCCTAATGGAACGCAGCAGCTTGATCAATTAAATATCAGCACTATTGCACATCTTAAGCCTCAAAGTGAGCTTGAATGGTTTGGATGGGCTAGTAAGGCCTATGCTGAATTTGCTAGTACCATGGTCGATGAGTTACTCAAAAGCTCAGGGTTCTCAGCAGAGTCAATCTTGGCCATTGGCTGCCATGGTCAAACGGTTCGCCATCGTCCGAATTTAGGCTTTAGCTTACAACTGGTAGACCCAAATATTATTGCTGAACGTACTGGCATTAGTGTCGTGTCTGACTTTCGTCGTAGAGACATGGCGGTGGGTGGCCAAGGCGCACCTCTAGCCCCTGCTTTTCATTTGGCTCAGTTTGCTGCTTCTAAAAATGCCAGTGACAATGACAGTAATAGTAACAGAGATAATGATAGTCATGACGACCTTATAGTGGTTAACCTTGGCGGTATAGCCAATATAAGCGTCTTACCAGCAAAGCATAAAGATAAGGTTACTGGCTACGACACTGGACCTGCCAATATTTTGCTCGATGCTTGGTATCAAAGCCATCACCCTGATTCTGAAATACTATATGACGAGTCAGGCAGATGGGCACAGTCTGGCACTGTCAATAAAGATCTACTCGCACAGCTAAAAGCTCATCCTTATTTTAGCCTTAGCACTCCTAAGAGTACAGGCCGAGAAGACTTCAACCTACCTTGGCTGACCGAACAACTTGAACAGTTTAGTCTTAAACAGTCGAACGTGGCTAATGTAAACACTCAGCAGCCTGTTGATACCGCCTCTGTACAGGCGACCTTAACCCAGCTTACCGCTGAAACTCTTTGCGAAGCGATTATTGCGGAACAAAAGCGATTACAATTGAAATCGGGCAATATCATAGTTTGCGGAGGTGGCGCTTATAATAAGACGTTAATGCAAAATATTGCTCAGCTACTGCCCCAATGGAAAGTCAGCACCAGTCAAGAGTTTGGGATAGCGCCGACTTGGGTAGAAGCCGTGGCATTTGCGTGGCTGGCTCGCCAAACCATTATGGGTGAAACAGGTAACTTGCCTGCGGTTACTGGTGCCAATAAAGCTGTGGTATTGGGGCAGGTTTGTTTTGCTTAAACCAAACTCTTTAAGACTAGCCTAAAGACTGTACCCACTGCACTATTTGATGACTTGGCAAAGCACCAGACTGTCGGCCAATCTCTTTACCACCTTTAAACGCTACTAGGGTAGGCAAGCTGCGTATATTGTACGGCGCCGCAGCCTGTTCAAATTGATCTGTCTGTAGCTTAGTAAACACCACATTGGGCAGCTGTTTTGCCGCTTTCTCAAACTCAGGCGCCATCATATGGCAAGGCTGACACCAACTTGCCCAGAAATCAACAATAGTAAGTACATCGTTCTTTTGAATGGTTTTTGATGCGGTTTGACTTGTTAAAACGACGGGAGCTGAGGTCAATAAAGTGTGTTTACATTTGCCGCACTGAGGCATCTCATTCAGACGCTCATTAGGAATACGGTTGGTGGCAGCACAATTTGGGCACACAAGATATGATGAGGAAGTTGTCATAGATATATCCTTGTTTATTCACAGTTAACTTTAGTCAATCAATCTTAACAGTGGTACAAGTCAAGCGTATGCAAGTACTACTAGCGTAGGTTAAGCGAGTTAAACGCTGTAACACTTTAAGAGTGGTTCGACTATATAATACTTTTATGACAGCGGGGCAATAAATTATCAAGCCCTCAACGGTTAAGTTATGAGCGTAGTATCTTTTTTATTTATCTAGAATGCTTAATTTATATGACTTAAGATGTGTTGCAAGCCAATAACTTATTTGACCCACAAATGCTGTTAGAATAGAGGTGTTTATACAAATTAATCTGACAAAATAATGGTCAATTATCTATTACTTTTTTTATTATCTGTTCATCGCTTAACTGTTCAGCAATTAACTGTTCATCAATTAACTGCTTAGGAATAAACAGTTTATCAATCAACCGTTTATTTGTCGCTATTTGACGCTTTTGAAGGTCTGAGAACTTATGTCTCGCATACCCTCCCGCCTATTGCCGACATGGCTCACACAATATTCATCTGCCCATTTGTCGACTGATATTATTGCAGGGCTGGTGGTGGGCGTATTGGTTATCCCCCAAAGTTTGGGCTACGCCGTACTGGCAGGCCTACCTCCTGAATACGGGCTGTATGCATCAATTGTACCTGTATTGGCTTACGCTTGGATTGGCTCAAGTAATGTGCAAGCAGTCGGTGCTGTGGCTATCACGGCCATTATGACAGCCAGTGGTCTACATGGATATGCTGAACCAGGAAGTGCTCAATATGCTTTATTAGCAAGCTTACTGGCTGGCATGATCGGTATCTTGCTATGGGTAGCAGGACGTTTAAAGCTTGGCTGGATTATGCAGTTTATCAGCCGCGGCGTCTCAGCCGGGTTTGTAAGTGGTGCAGCTGTTCTTATCTTTTTGAGTCAGATTAAGTATATAACAAATATTCCAATCGTTAGTACTACCCTACCCAACTCATTAACCTCATTAACCCAGCAGTGGCATCAGCTGCACGGACCTACATTGATACTCGGTTTGACCGCATTGGTATTATTCATACTCAATCGATATGCCAGTCATAAACTGTGGGGCTCGTGGCTCTCAGATTCAAAAGCCAAATGGATGAGCCGTTTGTTCCCTCTATTGGTCGTCATTGTGGCCATTATTGCCAGCCATATCGGTGATTGGGGTAGCTATGGTATTCACATTATCGGGGATATTCCAAGCGGCCTACCGCATATCGTATTGCCAGACGCAAGTTCGTTATCACAAGTTATCTCATTGCTTCCGACTGCTGGGTTGATGGCGCTTATTGCGTTTGTATCAAGTAGTTCTGTAGCAAGTACTTATGCGCGTCTACGCGGAGAGTCGTTTGACGCTAATCAAGAGCTTAGAGGTCTGGGACTGGCAAATATGGCTGGCGGCCTGACTCAAAGCTTTCCTGTGGCTGGTGGGTTTTCGCGTACCGCCATCAATGTCGACTCTGGTGCTAGAACCCCATTAGCAAGCATCATCACTGTCGCCGTCATGGTGGCAACCTTACTCATATTAAGCAAAATCATAGCGCCTCTACCTTATGCCCTTTTAGGGGCTATGATTATGGCTTCCATCATTAGCCTCATTGATTTAAAAACCATTAAAGCCGCTTACCAAACTGATAAATTAGACGCCCTAAGCTACGTCGCAACCTTTGCTGGGGTACTATTATTTGGCTTAAACACAGGTTTGGTGGTCGGGATCATTGTGTCATTTGCTGGTCTTATATGGCAATCTAGCCAGCCACATATTGCTGTGGTTGGCCGATTGCTTGGTACTGAGCATTTTCGTAATATTAATCGTCACGACGTCATTACTTATGATAATTTGTTAATACTGCGTGTGGATGAGAGCTTATTCTTTGGTAACAGCGACTCGGTACATACCCAAATTCAAAATGCGTTGAATGCTTATCCAAAAGCACGCGATTTGGTGCTGATTATGTCCGCTGTCAACCATATTGATCTAACCGCTCAAGAGATGCTCATTACGCTAAATAGAGAGCTAATTGAGAAAGACAGACGCTTACATTACGCTGTGATCAAAGGGCCTATCATGGATGTTATTAAGCACACCCCTATCATCCAAGAGTTGTCCGGACGCGTATTTTTGAGCACAGTACAAGCAGTCACTTTGTTAACCGATGATGACCCTAAAAACGACATTATCCCAACCATTCAACAAAAAGAAGGCGAATAGAATAAAAGCCTGCTATTAGCAGTATAATTCAATAAAAACAATGAGATTGCTATTTATGGTGACAAGTGCGAGCATAGTTTAGGTGCATATAATTAATGACTACTGACTACTCACTGTTCCTATGCTTTAATGACGCCACAAATTTTAAGTTAATCTTCCCTTATTTAAATAATAACTCAATACTTTAATAATAATGCTAAAAATATGACCGACTCTTTAACCATCTACAAACAAATATATCCTGTCCAGTGTCGTAAACTATTTGATCTAGGCTATCGCTCTATCATAAACGTCCGTCCTGATAACGAGGTACACAACCAGCCTGCAAGCGACACCTTGAATTCTGCCGCCTCGCAAGCCAATTTAGCTTACTGCTATATCCCTTATGACGAAGAGCGGTTAAGCTGCGCCACTATTACGCGCTTTGCTGAGCAATATCATAAAATGCCGAAACCTATTATGTTATTTTGCGGATCAGGTGCTCGGGCGAAATTGCTATATCAAAGCGCAATCATGCAAGGTTTGCTATAAGTACTGAATGAGAAGTACTGAATTAGAAACACTGAATTAGAATTATAAAGCCAGAAACATTAAGCTAAAGACATCGAGCTAAAGACATCGAGCTAGAACATTCAGAAAAACCTTTTAGCTCAAAACCTTAAATCAAAAAATTTACCTACTCTCCATTATCAAACGATTAAAAGGACTAAACATATGGCACATCAAGTTAGTTTTGCAGGACAAATAACACCAGAACAAGTTCAAGAAATTGCCGACCAAGGTTTTAAAACCATTATTAATAACCGCCCAGATGGTGAAGCCCCAGACCAGCCAACCAGTGCTGATATAGAAGCGGCAGCCAAAAAAGCAGGACTGGCTTATAAAGAAATTACATTTGCGGGTAGCGAGCTTAACATTCAGCATGTTGAAGACTTTGCCGATTATTTCAATGAAGCAGAACAGCCTATCTTAATGTTTTGTCGTACGGGTAATCGATCCAATGGCTTGTATGAAGCGGCTAGAAAAATGGACAAGCTTGACGACTAAACGTGTTTGATATATCTATCACAGACTTCTTTTAGCTGCGCCCGTCCAAAGTTTGGATGGGCGTTTGCTGCGGTGACCATTTCAATAACTACACTGGGCATTTTGGGTAGACTAAACGGTAATGGGTTATTCTCTTTATTGAGCAAGACCATATCTCCAATGCTACATTTGGCAACGACGGTAATCCCTTGACCAACCATCACCAAGCTTTTTATCGTGCCAACGCTATTGGTGCTACAAACAATTTGGCTCGCAATATTTATTTGACTCAATCCTTGTACCGCCGCATGATGAAAATGACAACTTTCATCAAACAACACTAAAGGTACACACTTTTTTTCCTTATATATAGTATTCAAACTTTCACGATTGCCGTTAAACGCCCACACACCTTGAGCTTCATCTATAAAATGTCCTGCTTCCTTAGCAGAACCTCTTGATACAATCGCTATATCTAATTCATTCGCGGCAATCAGTTCTCGTAATCTTAAAGAGTTATGACAACTGACAATGACAGGCATATCTGGCATAACTTGCTGGATAAGTGCTAATACGCTTGGCAAAATGTTTTCAACATAGTCATCAGGACATCCCAACCGTAGCGGACGTATTACATTTTTGCTTTCTCGCATTTGGCGCATGGCATCATCATAAAGGCTAATAATATGCCTTGCATAACTAAGAAAAAACTTACCATCTTCGGTCAGTTCTAACCATCGCCCAGATTGAGTAAATAATGTTTTGCCCATCTGCTCTGACAGTTTATTCATTTTTTGACTCACCGCACTTTGGCTACGATGCACTTGCATTGCCGCCTTTGTATAGCTACCTGTCTCAACCACCGCTATAAAACACCGTATGGCTTCTATATCCATATTAGCTCTTCTTAATTTTCGGTTTATTAACGCTTGATCTATCAACTTTAGCACACTTAAATAGGTTAAATGGCTTACGCCCCTTAATTTTACTTATAGGTCATATCAGAATTTTGCGTTTGTTAAGTGTTAAATAAAATAGACATACTGTCCCTACATTCAAACTGACTAAAAGAGCGTTTCACTATGAGTAATCCCTTACTTATCATTGGCAACAAAAACTATTCCTCCTGGTCATTACGTGGTTGGCTACTACTAAAAGGGTTTGATATCCAGTTTGACGAACAGCTTATCCAATTATTCGATGATTCAAATAAACCTGTACTTGATAAATACTCGGCCACTCGTAAAGTGCCTATATTGGTAATAAATAAAGATGACGCTAGCCATCAAGATATTAGTAGCCAGATTGCCATTACTGACAGTCTCGCTATAGGCTTGTTCGCTAATGATTATTTGACTGATTTAGATATTTGGTCAGGGCTGAATAGGGCGGATATGGATAAAGCTGATTTGAATCTCAAAGACAGTACACAACAAAAACAACGCGCTTTTTGCCAAAGTATCGTCAGCGAAATGCATTCTGGCTTTATGGGGGTACGTAATGAGATGCCGATGAATATTCGAGCTACAGTAAAAGTTAAGCCTAGTGAAGCATGTCTGGCAGACTTAGAGCGTATCGAAGATATTTTTCAACAATGCTTACAGCATAACGCTTTATCTGAATCTGAGGGTAGCTATTTGTTTGGTAGATTTACTATTGCCGATGCGTTTTATGCCCCTGTCGTGTTGCGCCTAAAAACCTACATGGATAACTCTGGGATAAACTTGCGAGCGACGACCAAACAATATATGAAGGTTATGCTCAATAATCCGCATATACAGAGCTGGATAGAGGATGCTTTGCAAGAGATTCGTGTTATTGAGAAAGATGAGGCAGGTGAGATATTAAGTTTTGAGGGAGTTTTGGGAGGTTAAATATAATTTTTTGACTCTATATAAGGGAGACTTACAACGTTATCGAGTTTATTGCATAGCTAAAAACTCTAAATAACCCTTTTTATATAGCTTAATCTAGTGTGCTCAATACACCTATCACAGACTATAGGCAAATCCGGATGACCTAGTAGTTAAGCACTAATACTTACAGCTAACCTCGCCTCACAGGTGCGGTTTAGCCTTGACAGGAGCGGTATCCTGCTGACGACAATGGCGTTGCAGACTGTGGCTAGAGGCAGTATCGAGGCAACAGTAATGCCTCTGGCCACGATAGTCTGCACGCCATTGACAAGGCAGATACAAGTGGATGGCGAGACAAGCTACAAAAAAACCACCCAAGCTCGTTAAAGCTAAGGTGGTTTTAGATTCATCTAAGTTGTTATCAAAAGCTTATTGCATTACTAGGTATTCATAAGCAGATAGCGCCGCTTTTGACCCCTCGCCCATCGCAATGTTGATTTGCTTAAATGGCACGGTCGTCACGTCACCGGCTGCGAAGATACCTCTGCGATCCGTCTTACACGCTTCGTCAATTTCAATCTCGCCAAAGCGGTTTACATCCACAAACCCTTTGATAAAGTCTGAGTTTGGCACCAAACCTATCTGTACGAATACCGCCGATAAATCCTGCTCTTTGGTTTCACCAGAGCTGCGGTCTTGATAGACTATTGATTTGACTTTACCATCAGCCGCTTTAATCTCTTGAGTGGCAGCCGAGGTAATAATGCTAATATTACTCGTCTCTTTAGCTTTATTAATCAGTACCTGATCCGCCTTTAAGTCATCTGCGAATTCAAATACGGTAACGTTTTTCACGATACCTGCTAAGTCTAGCGCCGCTTCGATACCTGAGTTACCCCCACCGACGACGGCAATGTCTTTACCTTTAAAGAATGGGCCATCACAGTGTGGGCAGTAGGCTACGCCACTACCAATGTTTTCTTCTTCACCTGGTACGCCAAGCTTACGCCACTGGGCACCTGTCGCGATAATGATACTGCGGGTTTCAAACTGCTCGCCGGTGTTTAAGTGAATGTTATAGTTTTCATCTTGCGTTTCACTCAGCTCTTTGACACTCACATGCTCTTTGATAGTTATCTCATACTCAGCAAGATGTTTTTCAAAGTTAGCCGACAGCTCACTACCTGTGGTTAGGGGTACTGAAATCAAGTTCTCAATACTTTGAGTGTCTTTAACTTGACCGCCAATTCGATCTGCGACGATAGTCACTTTAAGACCCTTACGTGCACTATAAATCGCTGAGGCTACCCCTGCTGGGCCACCACCAATCACGGTGACATCTTGACGCTCTAACTGTTCAGCATCGTCTGCAGCAGACAGTAGGTCTGGGTATTCTTGTTGTAGTTTGTCAATAATACGTGCGGTATCAACTTTACCATTTAAGAATGGTTTGCCGTTTAAGAAGACAGCAGGAACACCTTGAATATTGTTGGCTTCTACTTGCTCTTGGAACAAGCCACCATCAATCATCTCATTACTAATACCATCGTTTAATAGCGCAAACTGGTTTAATGCCTGTACCACTTCTGGACAGTTATGACAAGATAGCGACACATACGTTTGGAATTTGAGCGGGTGTGCAATACGCTTCACCATGCTTTGGATACTTTCATCAAGCTTTAAGGTATGACCGCCCGCTTGAAGAATAGCCAATATTAAAGACGTAAACTCATGACCGCCTGGAATACCGCTAAATACGATACCTGTTTCTACAGCGCTGTCTTCATCTTCGGTGGTTATTTTAAAGCTAATTGGACTAGGTAAGGTGTCATCCGTATTATTTTCATCAAAATTAATTTTGTCAGTCGTCCCTGCGATTTTGCTCAAAAAATCAACCAGTTCCGCTTTTTTCTCATGCTCACCTTGTCCAATAACAAAACTAATCGGACGGGTCATGTTTTCACTATAGCTTTTCACAGCATCTAATAAACTTTGGTCTAACATTTGTGGCTCCTAATTTTTTTAGTTCTTAATTCACAATCTAGTCATTTGTTAAAATAAAGCATGAAGTATCAGAGCGTTATTCATTATTTTAATGGTCTGATAACCACAAGTCTTGTTTAAACTCAATATGAATCACTAAAGAAGGTATGTCTATTTTATCGGACAGCTTTAATGCAGCTATCTTTGCTATGCCACTATTATCATGCTTATTAGTCAAAAGCTCAAACAGGTAAACTCAAATTCTATGATTTATAAAACTAAACTTACAATGTTTAATGTTTTATATTTCAAAACAATGAGTGCTTATTGAATAGATCGTATAGACTCTTTAATACTGATTGTTTTACGTGCTAGGTTGTCACGCCGTATTGTTATGTATGCAGCATTTACTTTTTAAGATGGTTTTTAGTGTTGATTTTGGGTACAATTTATAGCAGATTCATAAGAATTATAGTGTTGTATTTAACCTGTGGATGCATGCTGTTATGGCTTAGCCATAGAGTATCGACATCTGTATTCATTAAGAAATTAATAATAAGGATTCGTCTATGTTTCATGAACATCGTGATTTAATTACTGAGCTTAAGCAATCTGATACGCATTTCCAAAAAATGTTTAAAGAGCATAATGATTTAGATACAGAAATCAATAAGCTTGAAAATGATGTTGTAAAGTCAACAAGCCGCGAAAACGAAATTGATGAAATGAAACGTCGTAAACTGTCTCTTAAAGATGAGATTGGTCGTTATTTAGATGAAAAAAGCCATGAAAATAAATAATATGACGTTTGAGCGTCTTTTTATTTGAGCGCTTAATACCAAAAGTTTGAAATACATCTAAAGCTCAGTTCTTAAGAATTGGGCTTTTTTATTTAAATCAGGCGTTAAGCCTTGAATACCATACAAACGCCTATATAGTCTTATAAGATTAGAAGACTGTTTGTAAGCGGGGTATTAGGGTCTGTTAAACCTATGGGCCAACTCATTACGTTATACTTTTAGAGCTTCGCCCATGCAGAATAATTTGCTCATAATCTAAAAACCTATCATTTCATTTACTTTTCGCTTACGTTTGTTAACGTGTAGCATGATAGGTGAGCATACTTATTACCCTATTTTTTGTGTTAATATAGCCTTAATAACCTGACATCAGATTTTTTATTTGGTCTTTCACATACTTTTAACGTCTTCTCTATAGAATAATTATTCAAATATCTAATTTTGATTATCACAAAATAATCTAATCTACTTAGTCTAGGGATGCGACTCCCTTTACGCTTACACATAAAATATAAATAACTTAAACGGTACGCTATGTCCTGGAATGATCCAAACGCTAAACAAGAAGCTCAAAACTATGATAACCCGATTCCTAGCCGGTTGCTTATTATGCAAACGCTTGGGGAAAAGGGAGAGCTTACACACAAACAGCTCGCTGAAACTTTTGATATCGACAATGAAGATCAGTTTGATGCTTTAGGCAATCGACTAAAAGCGATGACCCGTGATGGTCAGATTAATCGTGAAGGTAGGCCTAATAAGTATCGCGCTGTAACCAAAGATGATGTCGTTAGCGGCGATGTATCAGCGCACGCTAAGGGCTTTGGTTTTGTTGTGTTGAATGACATGCCAGATTTGTTTTTGCACGAAAAGCAAATGCGCTGGGTATTTAACGGCGATACGGTCGATGCAATTGCTACCTCAACCGACAATCGCGGGCGTATGGAAGGCCGTATTGTGGACGTGACCGAGCGTCAACAAACCCAGTTTATTGGTACACTTGAGCACGATGAAGAAGGCTATACGGTTAGTCTTGCCAGCCCCAATAATCATCAACCGATTACGGTAACGGCCGAAAATGTAGACGGTGTGTCAGCGAAGCCTGGTATGCCAGTCAAAGTTGATATCATCGATTGGCCAAACCAGCACGAATTTGCGACAGGTAAAATTGTCGAGGTGATGGACGATGACAACGACCGTGAAGTGATCATCGAAACCACATTACTGAACTACGATATCCCGCATGAATTTAGTAAAAGCGCTTTAAAGCAGGCCAATAGCTATAGTGAGCCTACTGAAAAAGAAATCAAAGGTCGTACCGACATTCGTCAATTACCGATGGTAACGATTGATGGTGAAGATTCACGCGATTTTGATGACGCCGTATATGCTGAAAAACGCTCAGGAGGCAACTTTAGAGTGGTTGTGGCTATTGCAGATGTCAGTCATTATGTGACGCCAAACTCTGCTTTAGATCATGAAGCTTTTGAGCGGGGTACTTCGGTATATTTCCCGCATCATGTGGTGCCGATGTTGCCTGAGGTTTTATCAAATGGACTGTGCTCATTAAACCCAGACGTTGACCGTTTGTGTATGGTGGCAGATATTAAACTGTCTCGTGCTGGTAACATCACAGGTTATGAATTCTACCCCTCTGTCATGCACTCCAAAGCGCGTTTGACTTACAATCAAGTGAATAGTTATTTTGATGGCGATATGGACAACGTTCCTGAATCGCTTACGGGCAATAAAGACGTTAAAAAGTCCATCGATAACATGCACCAGTTGTATAAAGCATTGGTTAAAAAACGCGAACAGCGCAATGCTATGGAGTTTGAAACCCCTGAAACGTATATTAAGTTTAATGAAGAAGGTGGTATTGATGCGATTGTACCTCGTACCCGTGGCGACTCGCACAAACTTATTGAAGAGTTAATGTTACTTGCCAACACTTGCGCGGCAAACTTTGCGCTGAAGCATGAGTTGCCTGTTCTATATCGCAACCATGATAAGCCGGATGCTGAAAAGTCGCGTATGGTACATGAATACGCCAAAAACTTCGGTATAAGCTTCCCAGAAGAGAACCCAACTCAGGCTGACTTCAAACGCTTTATAGAAGCCACCAAAGAGCGTCCAGATGCCGTTAGTATTCACAGTATGCTACTTCGCTCCATGATGCAGGCGAACTACTCGCCTGATAATATTGGACACTTTGGACTGGCCTACGATGAGTATTCGCACTTTACCTCGCCCATTCGTCGTTATCCTGACTTGATGCTGCACCGTGCTATTAAATCAAAAGTAACTGGTAAAAAGCAGCCAGTTATGGACTTTACGCTAGAAGAAGCAGGACAACAAACTTCTGAAACAGAACGCCGCGCAGAAAAAGCCTCACGCTTTGTCGAAAGCTGGCTTAAGTGTCACTATATGAAAGATCATGTGGGCGAAGAGTTTGATGGTGTGGTGACGGCCGTTACCAGCTTTGGTTTGTTTGTGAATTTAACCGAGCTATTTATTGATGGTTTGGTGCATATCTCAAACGTTGGTGATGATTACTTCGTTTATGATGAAAAGCAGCAGCAGCTTATCGGTAAAGATAAAGGCAACCTCTTTGGACTTGGTGACATGGTACGAATCAAAGTCGCTGGGGTAAATATGGACTTATTGCAGATTGACTTTGATTTGGTGGCTAAGCTTAAAGCCAGTGCCATGAATCAATCTAAAAAGGATGGCAAAGCCAAGACTAATTCTGCGCAGTCGGCTGCTGATAAAAAACCTGCACGTCGACGTAGCGGACGAAGCAGGAATAAAGCCAAACCTAAAAGCTAATAAGTATTGTTGAGTATAGTTAAGTTTGACTTACAGACCTATAACTTAATCTCAACTTTATACCTATTATGATGTTCATTGTAATAATGTTAGAATGATACTTAGGTAGACAAATTGCTACTTATTGTTATCAGTACCAATCAATGACAGTGATGTGAGTCATAACATTGAGCTCAGATATGAGATTAACGTTATATTAAGTCTTATAATGAGTAAGATAACAGATGATGCTTAAGTCTCCTACATGACATTCGGCGTTTAAATAAATAGTATTTGACTAAACGCTGTTTTATTAATAAGAAAGTTAACCACATAAAAGGAATTATATAATGACAGTTGCTAAGAATATTGAAGTCAGCAGTACCTCAACCAAAAGCTTTGAAGATGCCATTCAAAAAGGTATCGCTCAAGTTTCAAAGACAGTAAATAATGTTCAAGGCGCTTGGGTTAAAGAACAGAAAGTCGGTGTATCTGACGGAAATATCAGCTCATACCATGTGATCATGATTGTAAGCTTTGTGATCGATGGCAGTGAAGATATGGGTTAATCGCCTAATTTAGTTTTTTTATTTTATAATCGCTTTTCTATTTTAGACTCAATTATTTTATAAGGTTGTGAAAAGTGAAGAGAAGATACCGCTATCTAAGATAGCGGTATTTTTTATTCTCTTTTTCTAAGCTAGCGTTAACTCTGCGCTGATGGGCAAATGATCGGACAATTCAGACCATGGCTTACCCTTATGCACCCAAGCGCGTTTCACCTTTAAGTTACGAACGTAAATACGATCTAAGCTAAGGATCGGCATACGGGCAGGAAAGGTAGGTAACAATTTATGATGTAGGTGCATGAATACTTCTGTCATATTTAGTTCAACCGCAAGTTGTTCACACGAGTTCTTTTTCCAATCATTAAAGTCACCCGCTAAGATAAGCGGCATGTCATCATTAATTAAATCGCTGTCATTCACGTAGTCCGCAATGGCTTTGTATTGTTTCTGTCTATCAATTTCAAGCAAGTTCAGATGGGCACATAGAACAATTACGGGCTGCTCCCATCCCTCTGGGTGTACCTCACAATGTAAGACACCGCGCTGCTCAAGCTTATTGACCGTTATATTCACATTATGCTTCGGATCAAGCGGATGACGACTAAGCACAGCGTTACCGTGGTGCCCATGATTATATTCAGAGTTTTTACCGTAGCTTTGCTGGCAATCTAAAAACTCGCCGAACCACTCATGCTGCGACTGATTTGGATATTCGTTGTACTTAACCATACGCTTTAAATTCTGACCCTGTACTTCTTGTAAACAAAGGATATCAGGGTTGTGCTCACGCAATGCCGCACCAATCTTTTGAGTAACCACTTGACGGTTCAAAGGCGACATACCTTTATGAATGTTATAGCTGGTGATGGTAATACTTTTCATAAAAATATAAATCCAATTATTAGGTCTTATCCCTATGTGGTTAATGACTATTTATGCATAAATCGTTTTAGGAATGCTCATTTTGAATAAGTGTTATGAAGGTAAGTTATAATCCCTTTTGATTCAAACATTTTTGTATTGGTGTTTGGGTCGATGAGATACGGTACTTGGATTTTACCATTCATTACTTCTTGCATAATGCGTTCCCGCTTACCGCCTTTGACGGGCTTGTACTCCCCCATACCCAAACGTGTACTGGAGCTACCAATATCTTGTAGCTGCTCGCGGGCCACGTTATGGTTGATATAGCTAATTTCAAGCGCGCTTAATTGTTCTCGTACCAATCGGCAAAAAGGACTCGCTTCAAAGCCATATAATTCTAAGAGCTGTTCAGGCTTTCCTCGTGCTCTATTATTCTGCGCTTGATAAGCTTTCATCCCACGCAGCATCGATACCATACTTGCAGCAGAGTTTAATACACCTGCACCCCCTACTAACTTACTTGGTTCAAATTTTCTCGGTGTGCGTCCCTCTTTACTATAGTGCGCAAACAAATAATCAATAATCTCTTGAGATTCTAAAAGTCCCTCACCCGTATTTTCATCTATCAGATAGGGCACTTGCGTCTTCCCCGTCTTAGCTTTTAGCTCATCTCGATACACATGCCCGCCATGAGGACTAGGACGGCTTTCATAATCAAGATTAAGATGGGTCATTACTTCACGTACTCGCCTGCAAAAAGGGCAGGCTTCAAATTCATAAAGTATCAACGGTTTCTCAGGTTGTAGAGGATGAGCGGTACCCATCATTCCCAAACCCACGCGCATAAATGTAGATAGCAGCGCTTGGGAGCTCTTTATACTGTGGCCTATTTTATTATTTGGTATAAGCATGTTGAGCCCTCTATATAAATTTTATTTATTATGGTGTACCTAACCGTTCTGACCATTAACTTATTAAAAAGCGCTGATAGTTTAATGATTATAAAACCATCACTATCAGCGCTTAAGGGTCATTCAACAACAGGCTAATTAAAAGCTAAATAACACGGCTTAATTATAATCTTAAAAATAAAACCCTTACTGAACGAGACCCTTACTGAATGAAACCCTTAATGAATGAAACTAAAGTTATTTACAAATAACGCTTAATAACGAGTTACTAAGGCTACTGGTAGATCCTCACCCATAATTTCTTGTGGGATGAAGACAACTTTACCACCATTATGCATCACGTGCTCAATAATGACACTCAAAGCATCATCGGTTACGCCTTCACCAGCAGGATCATCCGCAAGGGTTAGAGTCTGAGCTTTCTCGTCAATTTTAGCAGGTTGCATGTAGCCTTTACGTAAATATAGCGTCTCACCAGCACCTTGGAAGGCAGAACGGTAAACTTCTTGCAAATCTGTTACCAGCATATCAGCGCCGCGGGCTTTATCAATCTCACCCAGTGCTTCTTCATGTAGTAAGGTACGATAAGCTTCAACGGCTTCTTGAACCCCGTCAATAATGTGCTGCGCACTACCGTCTTCAAGCTTAGTTACGTTTGATACTGAACCAATGATGTTCTCAGGACGGTCACAGACTTCTTTATAATAACTAATATTGCGTGTGTCACCTACCAATACTAAAGGCATCTGATGCTCGCCCCAAAGCTCCTGAACACTTTTGTCAACGCGGTTGAAATATTCTCTACGCGCACTGTCCTCATTATTAGAAGAGCGATCAGAACCCCCATCACCTGTCTTATATAGACTATTGTTTTCGATAGGAAATGCAATATTGACCATATTTTGTTGTTCAGGAGAGTGTTCATCAAACTCTTTAACCACACGGCTGTTTGCTGCTTCAATTAAGCGTGTCTGATCCCGACCAAGAACAACAGTATAGTAATGAACTGAGCTTGCCATATCACGAACTAAATCACGAGTCGCAAAATGCTCATCAATAATAACACGCTCTTTTGCATCAAAAGGAAGACGCAGCACTTTCACATCATCAACACTTGCGAAAATAGCTAAGGTATCTAAATTATAGTTATGATCTAGTTCATCCGTCTTGGCATGAATCTTTTCTAAAATAGTGCTCGCTACATGCTTATCATATTCAGTAGTGATGCGCTCTTCAGCAACTTTTAATTGATTTTTTAGGGCAATATGGTCTTGCTCATTATTAGGATACGTACGATGAGTTTTAACAAAGATACTAACTGCTGGATTTGCAGTTGTTTCACGTAAACTTTTCAATGTCGCTTTCATAGAATAATCCTTTGTTATAGTTGATTTATAGGTATTAAAACACTAACTTTATTATTAAATATTGATCGTTAATTATTAATATAATAAGTTTAATTTAAGATTAAAAATCAGTCATTAAAAATGCAGTAAACTTTTTTCTGTTTTATTTTATTATTAGCGATACTCTTACATAGCATTATTAAATTGATCAAAATTTAATTGATTAAATAGTTAATCGAGTAGCTAATTAACTCAGCTCAAATACGACTCTAACAATGAGTGTCTGCCCTTGCTATAGAATGATTGTAAACAATTTTGGCACTATGTCGGTTCTTGTCATGGTTATGTAACCAATATAATTCGTTGATTAGGCGTTAGCTATTTTATGAAACCAAATACAGTATTTAATGGTTAATTTACTCTCAATAGCTGTTTCACATGACTTGCAATAATTAGAGACAGACACAATAGTTATAGATACCCTTTTAATTTATTTCTAAACTTATTATGTATGGCTATAATCGGTATGACTATAATTTTGAAACTGTTGTGCTTTTAACAAGCTATCTGCAAAGTCTTATATAAAAAACACGTATATAAAAAACAACTTTATAAATCGAAAATTAAAATAAATCAAATTCAATGTGATGGACTCCAATATGCAAACCACTTTTCAATCTACAGAGATAGACCCAAAGTTAAATTTAGTCGACTTTGATAAAGTCACGCCAGAACAGCTAAAGACTCAAATACAACACGCAATTAAATCTGGTAATGCCTTTTTGGACAACCTAGACCATGAAGCTGAGTCTCATAAATCTGAGTTTCACAAAATTAAGCCTCATGCACAAAAGTCTAGTGTGCAACCTCAGCCTGCCAAGCAAGCTTTAGATGACATTATAGAATTTGATCATATTGGCTTAAGCTTAGATCGTAGTTGGGGTGTTTTATCCCATATTAATAGTGTAATGAGTAACGAAGACATTCGCGAAGTACACCATGAAATGCTGCCTTTACTATCTGCTTTTAGTACTCGTGTGGGTCAGAACAAACCTCTTTATCAGCGCTATCAAACCATTAAGCATGATAAAGAGCTATTTGACAGCTTAGACGATGCGCGCAAACGTGCCATTGAATTGGCTATACAAAGTTTTGAATTATCAGGCGTCGCTTTAGAAGCTGATAAACAAAGTGAGTATGCAGACATTCAAAGTAAACTTTCTACTTTATCAGCTAAGTTCTCAGATAATATTTTAGATGCTACCCAAGCCTATGCGCTACCTTTAACTAAAGAGCAACTATCTGGTTTAACCCAAAGTGGTCTGGCTATGTTACAGGCGGCTGGGGAGCAATATAAAACCAAAAACCCTGACTCCGAACAGGCTCAAAGCGATGAGCCACTTTTTGTGGCGACATTAGATATTCCAGTTTATTTGGCAGTCATGACCCATGCAGACGATCGTGAGCTGCGTCAGACCTTATATAAAGCCTATGTTACGCGTGCCTCTGAATTTGATAAGCATCAAAACAACAAAGGTGAGTCATTAGATAACAGTCAAGTTATGGCGGACATCATGGCCTTACGCGCTCAAAAATCTGAGCTGTTAGGTTATGACAATTATGCAGAAGTGTCGCTATCTCGCAAAATGGCAGATAGCCCCTCTCAAGTTGAACGCTTCTTACGTGATTTGGCCAAAAAGGCTGAACCTGCTGCCAAACGCGACTTACAACAACTTCAAGAAGAAGCTGCCACTCAAGGTATTAATGAGATTCAACCTTGGGATACTGCCTATTTGGCCGAAAAGGTGAAACAAGCCAAATTTAAACTGTCTCAAGAAGAGATTCGTCCTTACTTCCCACTGCCTAAAGTGATTGAGGGTTTATTCGATATCGTTAATAAGCTATTTGGTATCCGAGCGGTCGAAATGTCTGACAAAGTCGCTTTGTGGCATGAAGACGTTCGTTTTTATCAATTATTTGATACCAATGAAGCGGGTAAAGAGCACCTTATAGGCGGTTTTTACTTCGACCTATATGCGCGTAGCGGCAAACGGGGCGGCGCATGGATGAGTGGTTTCCAAGCTCGTTATGAGTACGCTGGCACGAATGACGCTTATTCGCAGCTGCCTGTATGCTTTATGGTCGGTAACTTTACGCCGCCTACAGCAGATAAACCTAGCTTACTGACCCATAATGAAGTATTGACCTTATTCCATGAGTTTGGTCATGGACTACATCATTTGTTAACTGAAGTTAGCGTGGGAGATGTGGCAGGGGTTAATGGCGTTGAATGGGACGCCGTTGAGCTGCCCAGTCAGTTTTTGGAAAACTGGGCTTGGGATTCAGAAGGCATTAACCTAATCAGTGCTCATGTGGATAGTGGTGAGCCACTGCCGAAAGACAAGCTTGAGGCTTTATTGGCTGCCAAAAACTTCCAAAGCGGTATGCAAACGTTGCGTCAAATTGAGTTCGCTTTGTTTGACTTACTCATTCATGCCAAGACACCTGCCCTTGATTATCAGGGCATCTTAGCTACTTTAGATCAAGTACGAGAAGATGTTGCCGTTATGGATACGCCTAATTACAACCGATTTGCAAATGGCTTTAGTCATATCTTTGCTGGCGGGTATGCGGCAGGCTATTATTCTTATAAATGGGCAGAGTTGCTATCGGCCGATGCGTTCAGTCGCTTTGAAGAAGAAGGGGTGTTTAACGCAGACACCGGTCAAGCTTTCCGCGACAATATCTTAGCCGTCGGCGGTAGCTTACCGGCTAAAACTAACTTTGAAAACTTCAGAGGCCGTGAAGCCAGTATTGACGCCCTACTACGTCATGGCGGCTTTGTCGATGCAGACGAGGTGGCCTAAAATGCGTTATCAATCAAATCGCCCCAAACGTCAGTTTTTAGCCGGCGTGGCTTGTCCTAAATGTCAGACAATGGATGCTGTGGTTCAGGTTCAAATCTTTGAGCCTGAACCGGACGAATACATTGAATGCACTCAGTGTGGTCATGTTGAGCGCCGTCCTGATCCAGATGAGATTGCCGAGAAAAACAGCTTAGCCAATGATGCGATGTCTACAGGCACGTCGGGTAAGGTGAAGTTTTTAGAATAGGCTTTGAAGTAGGTTTTTAGCTATAAGAACAAAAAAGGGCGTTCAGCCCTTTTTTTGTGGGCGACTTTCTTACCTAAGATAAATATTGAAAAGAAAAAGACTAGCCTCAACATCGGAGCATTTTAGAGAGGGAGAAATATGCGAGTTATGGTTAGTCTACTTTGCATGGCGTTACTCGGTGCTCGTCCCTCACACAAAAACCTTGCTGTATTGTTGGGTCATGGTGTTATCCTTTTTTAGGTTAGTATACCCTCTTAAAAGGTGTCTAAATTAATTATGCCACTACACTTCCCTACATACTCAGAAAAAAGCTAACCACGCCTTTAAGCTTACACTTTTAGCCCAGCTGTTTCTTGCTTGTCCATTCAATAACTATTAATATCTTAATAAACTAACATAATAACTTGTACGTCCGATGAACGTAATATTTTAGTTCATGGGGATATTACTAGGCACATTAAATTAATTCTGAAGTATAAATATGAATATAGAAAACATTAGACAATTCATAAAAGAAAAAGCTGAACAATTCGGTGCAAAGACAGACAATGAATTCAATAAGCCTTATGTTGAACGAAACAACACCGGACAAGAAGCACTTAAAGATAATGGAGCTTATTTTGGGTTTATCCATCCAGAGGAAGAGGCGTCAGGACCTTTTCACGACTTTTCTTTGACAATTTTTCCAAACGACCAAAACAAACCCTGGTTAGTATGTCTTGGGATTGGTTCAAGCGGTTTTAGAAATGATTATGAACTTGCTACTTATCCTGGATTGAGAAGGTTGTTTTCAAAATTGACTGACGAAAGAGGGTTTTGTAAATCAGATTTTTCAGACATCGAAACTAGTTTGCCAAAATCGATTACAGGTAGCCAGGACCTACAACACATTAAAAACACAATCAAAACTTACACTAAAGTTTTACCAGCCTGTCAAATCGTTGACGATCCAGAAAGCGAAGAAGGAAAGCAACTTATTTCAGCCTTTTTAGCTGGTTATGCGAAACTTAGAGACTGGCCTTCCAATAAAGACCATAGGAAAGCAGTTTCAGAAGCTTTAGAGACATTTTTAAAGACAGAAACAATTGATGAGACAGAAGAAATAAAAAATCTCTTAAACCAAAGAAAATACATAGTTCTTCAAGGACCTCCAGGTACTGGTAAAACAAGAATCGCAAAAAATATTGCAAAAACATTAGGAGCCAAAACCTTCTTCACCCAATTCCACGCAGAGACAAGTTACTCCGATTTTATTTACGGAATCAGACCTGACACAGAAAAAGAAGAATTGAGATACAAAGAAAACTTAGGCAGCTTCTCAAAGGCATTAAAATATGCCGTTGAACACATCAATGAAAAAGTAATCTTAATAATTGACGAAATAAACAGAGCTAATCTCTCAAATGTATTGGGACCAATTTTTTATCTATTTGAACATAAAATGGAGGTTTCGAATGTTGAAATTGAGATAGCACCAAATTTTCAAATAACGAATCTTCCCGAAAACTTATCTGTGATTGCTACAATGAACACTGCCGACAGAAGTTTAGCAGTTGTTGACTTTGCATTACGACGACGATTTGCTTGGTATAGCAAAACACCTCAAGTAATTATTGGACCAAGTAAAAGAATTGGAAATGTATCTGTAAATAAAATTAATGAAGAAGAGTTTTTCTTTAAGGAAGACTTTGCTGTCATTGAGGAAATTTTTAATTGGTATGCATCGAGCTCTGAGTTAAACCTCCAGCCTGGAGAAGGATATTTTATCGCTAACTCTGAAGACGAAATGGAAAATCGTATTCGTTACGAAATATTCCCTTTGATTAAAGAGTATTTACAAGAAGGTCTTTTGCGAAATGCGAAAGAAGAATTCAATAATTATTTCTCTACAAGAATAAATTTATCACTATTCGAATGACAAAGTATTTAGATGTTTTTTGTGAAATCCCTTGCCTAACTGAACAATCAAGACAGTTGGCTGGAATAGCTTTACAAAAAAAATGGTTCAAGTCTGCAGACAAAAGAATTATCGGGCAATACCTCCAAAAATTTATTGAATACAACTCTGAATATTTTAACTTCCTGGGTGTTCAACCATACATAATTGGTACAGACCAAAGCACGGCACTAACATTCCGTTCATCAGGTTTCATAGGCTCTATTCCTTTGAGGGCTTCTGACACAGGAAAGCAGATCGGTGATTTTGTAGTTATGCCTCGGTTTACTGGACGTGATAGATTTGAGGACTATATTGAAATACTTAATCTGCTTGGAAATGAAATTAGCCCAGAGGTAATTGACAGTTTGCCATTAGCATCAGGTAAGAATTTCAGGCCTCCACTGTATTTAGAGGCTGTAAATTTTATAACATCTCTTGAAAAACTGTCAATGAGTTGTTGGAGAAAGTTTGATAACATTGAAAAAGTGACAATCCAGCCTACTGGTCAAATCAATTGGACTAAATACATTACCAACGAATTCAAAGTAGAAAATAAGTTGAAATTTCCAGCAAGAACAAATGTATTGAACGAGTTTCACACTGAATACTCAGAAATTAGATACGTCTTTGATATTTGTAAAAGCGAATTATTTTCAGCAAATACACCGCAGAGAATTAAGAACACCTTGCGAAACAAAATAAGTTTCCTTGAAGAGCGATTATATTATCATAAACCAAAAGTAACCAAGAAAATTACAATCCGATTTTCAGATAGTCCTTCTGTGAAAGCTTGCAAGGAGCAAGCTAATAGAATTTTAAACTTTAAGCTTGTAGATAGCACAGCTTGGCGTGTGGACTTTTCAGATGTATTCGAAAAATTTATTCAACATATTTTTAAAGAGGCTGCAAAAGAAACAGGCGGAACACTTTATTCAAACTTTAAATTTCATTCTAGGACTTCAAAGCATTACTCCTGGGAGCAAAAGCATATCGAGCCAGACGCAATTTTTCAGAAGGGTAATGTTTTAGTTTTTATAGATGCCAAATACAAATCGAATTTATACAATAAGTTTGGCCAAAGTGAACTTCTTAAAGAAGATCATAGACACGACTTACATCAAATAATGGCCTACTCTTCATTCAGTAAGACTGACTCTAAATTCGGTTTTCTTTGTTACCCTTCCGACCAAATTGAATTGAAAACTATCCGATTCAAAAGCGGTATAAACGAAGCGACAAATACAATATTAATTTTAGGCGTACCTTTAAAAAAAGATAGCATCAACGAAACAAAGAAACTACTGATAAATGAGCTAAATGCTATTCAAAAAAGAATAACAAACCGATAAATTTGACTATGATATGCAGGGGAAAATACTAAGTGCAAGTAATTACATTAGCACTAAGGGTGGGTGAAGGAACGACACCCAACGGTTTTAATTTATAATTTGTTGGGTCTCGTTACCTCGACACTAACCTTACCAACCGTTTTCAAGTTTAGTATTGATTTTAGGTTATTTTAGTGGTCTAACAGGTTCATTAAGAGTTCGGATAAGCCTCTACAGGTCATTGAAAATACAGCTACAGTAACGTTAGCGCTAATACTAGGGATTTTAATACGTGGGTTTCGCAGGGTTACACCCACGCTACGATTGCTTTAGATAATTTTGAAAAAACTTTTAAGCAAATAAACTTATTTGAATAAATGCCAGCTACTAAAATTGTCTACAAGTCCCGTAGGGTGCGCCCCGCGCACCATTTAGTTTATTCAATGCAATAGGTGCGCATGGCGACACCCTACCAACTTAAGATTAAGAATAGGATTTATAAAAAAAAATTAGATGCACTATGCCCTAACAAGGCTTTTTAGCCTCGATTGTAGCGGATATACTTGGAGTAGCAATAGGTTGATGCGATTGCTTTAAACCGTTATCGCGGTAGCAGGAACGGGGTAAAGCTTAGCGCATCACCTAGTGTGAGCCAAGATAGTAGCGAAAAGCGAGACCAGCTACCACTTATAAACTTTAAACACAAAAAAAAATGCTCCCATTTGGGAGCATTTTTTGTGTTAATCGATAAGTCAGACAGTCTTATCAAAAGTCTAATGAGCGAGGCAAACTTGTGACAGTACTACGCATCGTAGGCTAAGCAAGTTTAACAACGCTGATCAAATATTTTGGTAGGACTATGCGTCTTGCTCAACGCCTTTCATGGTCAGTTTAATACGGCCACGGTTGTCAACGTCTTGTACCAATACGTTGATTTCTTGACCTTCGCTTAGGTAGTCAGAGACATTCTCAACGCGCTCTTCAGCGATTTGAGAGATATGAACCAATCCATCTGTACCGGGTAATACGGTGACAAATGCACCGAAGTCCACAACACGAGCAACCGTACCTTTGTACACTTTACCAACTTCGACTTCTGCTGTGAGCGCTTCAATCTGACGGATGGCTTCTTTGGTGGCTGCTTTGTTTTCACCGAAGATACGAATGGTGCCGCTGTCATCGATGTCGATTACCGCGCCTGTGTCTTCGGTTAGCTGACGAATCGTTGCGCCGCCTTTACCAATTACGTCACGGATTTTGTCAGCTTTAACTTCGATAACCGCATAGTTTGGTGCATGTGCATTGATTTCAGTACGGCTAGCTGGCAATACTTCATTCATAGCGTTCAAGATATGGATACGACCTGCATGGGCTTGCTCTAGCGCTTTTTCCATGATATCTGGAGTGATACCTTCAATTTTTATGTCCATTTGAAGGGCGGTGATACCATCTTTTGAACCCGCTACTTTAAAGTCCATGTCACCTAAGTGATCCTCGTCACCTAAGATATCTGATAAGACGGCAAAACGCTCACCTTCTTTCACAAGACCCATCGCGATACCTGCTACTGGTGCTTTCATCGGTACGCCGGCATCCATTAATGCAAGACTTGCACCACATACTGACGCCATAGACGATGACCCGTTAGATTCAGTAATTTCTGATACGACACGGATAACGTATGGGAAGCGGTCGCTATCAGGTAGCATGGCTTGTACACCGCGGCGAGCCAGACGGCCATGACCGATTTCACGGCGCTTTGGCACACCCTCACGGCCTGTCTCACCCACTGAGAAGTGTGGGAAGTTATAATGCAGCATAAAGTGATCTTGAATCGTACCTGCTAATGAGTCAATTAGATTCACATCACGTGTGTTACCCAGTGTCGTGGTCACTAATGCTTGAGTTTCGCCGCGAGTAAACAAGGCTGAACCGTGCGTATATGGCAAGACACCCACTTGTATATCAAGGGCACGTACAGTATCTAGATCACGGCCATCGATACGCGGTTTGCCAGATAGAATCGCATCACGAACGGTACGGTACTTAAGATCGTTATAAATGTCTTTGATTTTGGCTTCGTTATCAGCAAACTCTTCTGATTCAGGATCACCCGCTAACGCCTCTATCGCCGATGCTTTGATCTCATCAAGCTTTTCGTAACGATCTTGCTTATCGCTGATTGAATACGCCTCAGCAACTTGCTCGCCAAACTGCGAGGTAACTTTGTCTTTTAGGTCAGCATCAAGTTGTGGTGATTCGAATTCTTGTTTTTCTGTACCTACTGCTTTGGCAAGTTCAATGATGTTATCAATAACGATTTGTTGCTGCTCATGGCCGTATAATACCGCGCCGAGCATTTGGTCTTCTGACAATTCAGCAGCTTCTGATTCAACCATTAATACCGCTGATTTGGTACCCGCAACGATTAGGTCAAGATCACTTTTTTGCAGCGCTTCAATCGATGGGTTAAGCACATATTCGCCATCGATAAAGCCTACGCGTGCACCGCCGATAGGGCCATTAAATGGTGCGTCAGATATAGCTAAAGCGGCAGAGGCACCAATCATGGCTGCGATGTCTGCATAGTGCTTTTTGTCACTTGAAACAACTGTTGCGGTGATTTGAACTTCGTTCACATAGCCCTCAGGGAATAGAGGACGAATTGGACGGTCAATAAGACGTGATGTTAATGTTTCAAACTCTGTAGGACGGCCTTCGCGCTTACCGTAGGCACCTGGTATTTTACCGGCAGCATACATTTTTTCTTGATAGTTTACAGTCAGTGGAAAGAAGTTTTGACCGGCTTTGGCATCGCTTTTTACCACAGCAGCAACCAATACAGACACTCCGCCCATATGGACTAAGATTGAATTTGCTTGACGTGCAACGCGTCCAGTTTCGATAACAACTTGTTCATTGCCATACTGAAACTCGCGTGAAATTGTATTAAACATCGACATTTAATTTTCCTATTTTTATTAATTACTAATTTAATTGGGTGTTATAGCCTCATGAGGGTATTTAACAGCCTCTAACGTTTAAATTATCAAGTTTAAACTGCTAATGTAAACGTTAGAAGCCTGTCGTCCTCATAGACCGTTGTATATTTTACAGATATTTATCAGAGTTGACCAATTTAAGTCAGTCTATAGATATGGATTTTTAGATATAGTCAAAGAAATCTAAAATGATTACAAGGCAACCGAGTGCAAGTACCACTATAGTAGGGCGAACGAGGTTAACACCGTAACCGTTTAGTATTTCGCTGACTATATTTAGCTTTAATAACTGTAAACGCTTATAAAACTCTAAACATTAACTGCAGATACAATATTTAGATACAAGATCCATAAACAAACTATAGCTACGAAAAAAGATACAAAAAGAAGATACAAAAAAAACGGCGTGAATAATTCACACCGTTTTTTTTAAAGGCATGAGCGTATTGATTTTGATAAATACCTCAACGATACTCATAATAGATATCGTATTGAGGTTATATCGAAAATTAACGACGCAAGCCTAATTCACTAATAAGTGAGGCATAACGTGATAAGTCTTTACCTTTTAGATAGTCTAAAAGTTTACGACGCTGGTTTACCATACGGATTAGACCGCGGCGGCTGTGGTGATCACCTTTATGCGCTTTGAAATGATTCTGTAAATCATTGATACGTGCCGTTAATAGGGCAACTTGCACTTCTGGTGAACCTGTATCGCCAGGGGCACGTTGGTATTGGGCAACAATCTGTTGACGGTCAGTATTAGTTAACATAGCTTTCTCCTGCAATGCATACAAAATAAAGTCTGTTTCATTGGGGACATCCCTGCATTACTAGAGATGACCTAAAAAAACGACTGGGTAAGCCTCTTATTATAACAAAAAAACTACTCCTATGTGAGTAGTTTTTTCATAGATATATGGCTAAATTAATGAATAAAGGAATGATGATAAATTCTTCAAGGTTTATTTATCTGAAACACCATCTTGTGTCGCATGGCCACCCAGTGCGTCATCATCTAATGCCGCAGTGGATGCTTCTGCTAGGCTATCAGGAATCTGCTCGTCCATAGGCTTATCGATAGGTTCGTTCTGCACTTTTTCTAATTCTTCTTTACCAACTTTGTCATTACTCATAGATTAATCCCTTGTACTAGATTAGTTAAACCAATTTATCATGTAGCTTTAATACAGGTAGTTCTAAATAATTATCTAAAATAGATGTATTGAATACTTATAAAACAAAACTTGTATAAATATAATATTTATACAAGTTTCTTTAATATTTTATTCTTTATGTTCTTTTTCAAGATTTTCAGCAAGGCCTTCAGCCGCTTCTTCAGGACTTTTATCTTTGTTGTGCCCTAGGTTACCTTCTACTTGGTTTTTCAAACCAGTTAGTTCAGCGTCTGGTTGCTGTTGTTCATATTTCTTATCGTTTGACATAATTTTAATCCTTATAGTTATGAATAGTTATGATTTAAAAATCTAACTTCGTATTATTAATAATTATTGGCTTAGTGCCTGATCGATTGCATTCGCAAAAGCTTCAATATCATCAGGATTTCTTGAAGTAATAATGTTATCTGATTTTTGTACTTGTTTATCAACAAATGTACCACCAGCATTATCAATATCAGTTTCGAGAGATTGATAAGCAGTTAGCGTTCTATCTTTAGCCAACCCTGCGTTAATTAATAACCACGGGGCATGACAAATAGCAGCAACAACTTTTCCGGAGTTAATTAGCGTTTTAACAAAGTTTTGCGCCTGCTCGTTACCGCGAATGGTATCAGCATTGACCGTACCACCAGGTAAGACCACGGCATCATAATCCTCTGGACTTGCATCTTTGAGAAATAAATCAGCGATATAAGTATCGGCCTTATCAACGTCGCCTTCCATTGACTGAACTTGTTTGTCATCGCTAGAAGTAATTAGAACCGTTTTATAGCCTTTGTCTTCAAGCAATTTATTTACTTGAGCGTATTCAGACTTCTCAAAATATGAATGCAATAAAAAAGCAATTGATTTACTCATTGGTCTGTCTCCATACAAATTATGTTTTTCTATATATTGTAGGCTTAGAGTTATATTAGGCAAATCGCGCTGATTACTTCAGGCTGATCACTGATGTTAAAAATTGATATTTATCAACCATATAATCAGTTTAAATAGTATTTATAGTTATTAGTTCTAGTTATTAATTATAATGACTTGAAGAGCTACTTAAATAGCTGATTAAATATATTTCTTTAAGAGTTTATTATTGTTAGATACGTTTATATTATTTTTTATAATTATTATCTATAAAATCTTATGGTTATAATTTTTGATTTATAATCAGTTATTTTTTTATTTATATTTATAATCCTACTTGGTGTGTATGAGCTAAGTAAGATTGATTTGATATAGATTATATATTTTTAATTAATTATGGTCTTAATAGTAGCGAGAATTAGCATAATTCTATAGGGGTGAGTTGCAAGCGAATGTATGAGAATGTGACTTGTGTTTAGCGATAGTAAATTTTAGTTGTAATAACATGAACATACGATACGCATATATAAGACACGCATGAACGTTTTTTTATTACTATCTTGTTAAAATATCAGCTTGTTAGGATATGAGTAAATAGGATTAAGATGACGACAAACAAGATTATCGTTGTATCATTTTTTTAGGCTGTAAACGACCATTTTGCTCTAGCTGACCAAGACCTAAAAAATTATTAGCCGTATCAAAGAGCCTAATATCAACGGTTTGTGTTTCTAAAGGGCTGGCACTTAATTTATTTTGTATATAAGCTGCTAGCGTGGTATCGATGGCGGGTGAGACATTTAACCGCTGACCCATATGTAAACGAGCGCACTCACTGTCTGAGACAATAAGTTTGGGTACATTTGGTATACACGCATCAATGCTTAATAGCTGAGCCAGTCTTTGCGGGTGATCAAACGCTTCTAACTGCGTCAGTGCGATCGCATCCTTAATATTAAAATGATCGACTTGCGTACGGTGTAACGCCACCAAATGCCCTAGAGTATTCAACGCTGTGGCAATATCTTCGCCAAGCACACGCACATAAGTACCCTTTGAGCAGCAAACGTTCAATACAAGTTCATCTTGACTATCGCCAAAGGCTAAGGTCAGCTCATCAATAGTAATAGGCCGAGCATCACGTTCGACTTCGATACCAGCTCGGGCATATTCGTATAGTTTTTTACCTTGCTTTTTTAGTGCTGAATACATCGGCGGTATTTGCTTAATATCCCCTGTAAACTGACGGGCTACCTTCTCAAGATCCTGTACAGAGAGTGCAGGTATGGTCTTTTTAGCAATCACCTGCCCTTCGGCGTCCCCTGTGTCTGTCTGTTCTCCAAGTTTAACCACCGCTTGATACGATTTATAAGCATCCAATTGATAATGACTAAATTTGGTAGCTTCACCTAAGCAAACAGGAAGAAGCCCTGTCGCCATCGGGTCGAGTGTGCCTGTGTGTCCTGCCTTCTTACTATTATACTCTGGTGACTTGAGTAGATATTTTACTTTTGACACGACTTGCTGAGACGTTAGTCCTTGTGGCTTATCTATCAGTACTACGCCAGATACTCGTATCTTGTCAGATAATTGAGTTTTGTTGCTGTTTGTCATATTTATCTACTCAAAAACCAATACTATTTATAAACCAAGAGTATTTATAAACCAAGAGTATTTTACAGTTAACATATACCGTTCAACACGTTTATTTTAATCGTACTGCTTGTCTTTAATCGAGCTTCTTATTTTAATGAGGCTAATCGTTTTAATCGTGCTGATGGTCATCATCCGATTCAGCTGAGGTTTGTTCAGTTTTGATCACTGCTTTATTGATTAAATCCATCATGTAATTACCGCGAGCGGTGACTTCGTCATAATGGAATCTAAGACGTGGCGTAGTACGGGTTTTTAGACTATGACTTAATTCTGTACGCAAGAATCCTGCTGCTTTATTTAAGACTTTTAGACTCTCTTCATGGCTATATTTACTCATCGCATCATTAAGCTCAGGCTCCATGATAGTGACATAAACATCGGCGTAGCCCAAGTCTGGACTGACTTTAACACTAGATATGGTCACAAATCCGGTTAGACGTGGATCATTGACGTCATCGCGAATAAGCACAGCAAGTTCTCGCTGAATTTGGTCACCCAATCTTTGCATTCTTTGGTTCATGAGTTCGTTCCTTAAAGCTATAAGCGTTAGTTTGAATATAAACGTTAGTTTAAATAATAGGGGTGTAAGAATGATAGTGGTTGTAAGAATAATAGTGGTTGCCAAATGGTACTTGTTGAACATAATAAGCGTTGCAAACCGAGCTTTAATCAGCAATTCGTCGTCCACTTTTAATGGGTACAGCGAATACTCCAGTAAGAGACAATTCTATATAGCCTAAAATCTATATAGCCTCAAACTCCTCAACTACTCGCAAACTATACAATACTACTAACACTAATCATTAATCATTAATCATTAATCGTAAAAATAATAGCTTACTGATAAACAACCTATCTATGTCAAACGCGCTTAACCTACTACTTGAGCGTTTGCACTCGTTTTTCTCGATATGTTAATTCTCAGATTTGGCATAACAAAATAATGTTTAAAAAGATAATAAAAAAAGACCTAACAGGATGACCTGATAGGTCTTTATAACCTATTTAAATATATTAGATAGTACGCTGAATCTCTTGAATCTCAAAGACTTCAATCTTATCGCCTACTTCTACATCGTAGCCACGTACTGCCAAGCCACATTCCATACCAGCGCGTACTTCGTTCACGTCGTCTTTATATCGACGTAATGATTGAAGCTGACCGGTAAACACAACTTTGTCATCACGTAGTACACGAATAGACTTGTTGCGATATATAGTACCTTCAACAACCATACACCCTGCTGCTGCACCAAACTTACTAGAGCGGAATACTTCACGTACCTCAGCAATACCCAAGATTTTCTCGCGATGTTCTGGGGATAGCATACCGCTCATCGCCGCTTTCACATCATCGATTAAACCATAGATTACGCTGTAGTAGCGAATATCAATACCAGCTTCATCAGCTTTACGTTTTGCAGCGCTGTCTGCACGTACGTTGAATCCTAATAGTACCGCTTCGCTAGATTCAGCTAATGTGATATCAGATTCAGCGATTGGGCCTACCCCTGAACTAATCACACGTACTTTAACTTCGTCGGTAGATAGCTCATTTAAGGCGGCAAGTAGGGCTTCAAGCGTACCGCGCACATCGGTTTTAAGAATGATGTTTAAGAAAGACAAGTCATCTTGTCCCATTTGCTCAAACATACTCTCTAAGCGCATTTTATTCTGACGTTCTAGCTGCTCTTCACGCTCACGATTGGCTCTAAACTCAGCAACTTCTCGTGCTTTCTTCTCATCTGAGACCACTAAGAACTCGCTACCTGCGGCAGGCGTATCTGGAAGACCTAGGATTTCTACTGGAATAGAAGGTCCTGCAGATTTAACACGCTCGCCATTTTCATCAATCATGGCGCGTACTTTACCGTAATACTCACCGGCTAGAACAAGATCACCTTGATTCAAGGTACCCTTCTTAACTAAGATACTAGCAACAGGGCCACGACCTTTTTCTAAACGAGACTCAATGACCACACCTTGAGCTGCACCATCTGTAGGCGCTTCAAGCTCCATAAGCTCAGCTTGAAGATTAATTAGCTCAAGTAGCTCATCAATACCTTCACCTGTTTTGGCTGAAATTTTAGCCACTGGCGTATCACCGCCCCACGCTTCGGTAACCACTTCTTTGGTGGTTAACTCGTTAAGTACACGATCAGGATCGGCAGAATCTTTATCCATTTTGTTGATAGCAACAATAATTGGAGTGCCTGATGCTCGTGCATGATCGATAGCCTCTTCGGTTTGCGGCATCATGCCATCGTCAGCAGCCACAACTAGAATGACAATATCAGTCGCTTGAGCACCACGTGAACGCATGGCGGTAAATGCCGCATGCCCTGGCGTGTCTAAGAAGGTAATCAAACCACGATCAGTTGTGACATGATAAGCACCAACATGCTGGGTTATACCACCGGCTTCGCCAGTCGCTACCTTGGTTTCGCGGATCTTATCAAGTAAGGATGTTTTGCCATGGTCAACGTGACCCATAATAGTAACTACTGGGGGACGTGTCTGAACATTACCACGACGTTCTTCAACCGCTTCTTGTAAGTCATCTTCCACTTTAGTATCACTAACTGGAACAGGGTTATGACCCATCTCTTCCACAATTAAACTTGCCGTTGCTTGATCAATCTCATCATCTGCGCCGACAATTTCGCCCATTTTCATAAGCAGTTTTGTCACTTCACGCGCTTTAACCGCCATACGCTGTGCAAGATCAGAAACCATTATTTGCTCTGGAATCTCAACATCATGTACAATCTTTTCAACAGGTTTTTCAAATTTATGCTGAGCAGATTGACTTGATTTTAAGCCATGCTTACGGTTACGAATTTCACGCTCTTCTTGACCTTTACGGCGGCGGCCACGTGTGGCAGTACTAGAAGAACCGCGCTTGATTTCACGGCGTTCTTTTTCAAACGACTCTTCAAGTGCTTCTCCAACCAGACCTTCAGCCAAAGGCTCATCTTTACGAACCTCAGCAACTGGCTCTTTATCACTATATTTGCCTGCCATTTTACGCATTTGCTCAAGCGTCTTTTTCTGAGCTTCTTCAGCTTGCTTGCGGCGAGTTTCAGCTTCAATCTTACGCAAGCGTTCTTCTTCGGCTTCACGAGCTTCGCGTTCTTTACGCTCGGCTTTTGTTTCAACTTTAGGCTTAGTAGGTGCAGTCTTCTTCTTAGGCGCTTCATCTTTCTTAGCTTGTGCTTCCGCTTTACTGCCTTTTTTGACGACAACCGTAGAGACTTCATCATTAGATTCTTTCGATGATGAGCCACCTCCTAAGTTTGCACGCATTGCTGCCAGAGTCGCCGCTTGACGTTCTTCAGCTTCCTTTTTAGCCTGCGCACGTTTCTTAGCTTCTTCAGCTGCACGCTCTTGTGCAACTTTAGCCGCTTCTTCACGCTTTTTAGCTTCTTCAGCAATTTTTACTGGATCAGGTTTATCAAATACTTTTTTCTTACGCACTTCAACATTTACGCTTTTAGATTTACCAGAAGATCCAGTAACGCGCGCAGTACTTGTCGTCTTAGATTTTAGACTGATACGACGTTTGTCCTGTTGCCCATGCGATTGCTTTAAGTAGGCTACCAGCTGTTCTTGCTCACGCTCGGTGACCACGTCATCCTCGCCACGAGCAGGCAGCCCAGCATCAACCAGTTGCTTTTGTAGCGTACTGACTTTTTTGCTTACCATGTCTGCTAATTCTTTGACGGTCTTATCTGCCATTTATAGTCACCTATTAATTATTCTTCATTAAACCAAGATTCACGTGCTTTCATGATGAGCTCACCTGCCGTCTTTTCATCAAGACCTTCAATGTCTTCAAGATCAAATACAGCTTGTTCGGCTAAGTCATCAACCGTGATAATGTCACGTTGCGCCATTTTATAAGCCCAATCAGTGGTCATGCCTTCCATCGCTAGCAATTCATCACTTGGCTCTTTCATATTTTGCTGTTTTACAAGCTCATCAGCAATCACGACGTCTTTTGCACGTTCTTGAATCATTTCAATAGATTCGTCGTCAAGTCCTTCGATGTCATAGAATGTCTCGACAGGAACATAAGCAACCTCTTCAATACTGGTAAAGCCTACATCCACTAATGCTTGCGCTAAATCTTCATCAACTTCAAGTCGATTATAAAACAAATCTAAATACGCTTTAGTTTCGTTTTGCTGTCGCTCAAGATATTCTTCCTCAAGCATCATATTTAATTTATATCCAGTTAGCTCAGAAGCTAAACGAACGTTTTGGCCTTGAGCACCAATTGCACGGGCTAACTGATCATTTGCAGTAAAGATAATATCTGCAGTTTTTGCATCTTCATCTAAAATAATACTGCTAACATCAGCTGGCTCTAGCGCACTAATAATATATTGTGCAGGGTCATCTGACCATACGATAACGTCAATACGCTCACCATCAAGTTCAGATTGTACGGCTTGAATACGGGTACCGCGCATACCGATACAAGCACCGACTGGGTCGATACGATGGTCATTAGTTTTGACAGAAATCTTAGCCCGGACACCCGGCTGACGCGCCACATCACGAATTTCAATAATTTGCTCGTTAATCTCAGGTACTTCTTTATTCATCAGTGCAGTTAGCATCTCTGGGCTAGCACGAGATAACAATAACTGCGCACCGCGATTATCACGGTTGACGTGGTACAAAATAGCATTAACCCGTGACTTAGGACGTAGCTGCTCACGTGGCAACATTTGATCACGAGATAGATAACCTTCAGCATTATCTCCTAAATCAATGATATAGCCATCGCGCGTTTGTTTTTTAACTTCGCCGTACATCATCTCGCCAATTCTAGGCTCAAAAGCATCAGCGGTCAATGCACGCTCTGCCTCACGAATTTTTTGAATGATAACTTGCTTCGCTTGTGTCGCAGCAATACGACCAAAATCAATCGACTCAATCTGCTCTTCTTTTACATCACCGATTGACCATTCGTCTTGATCAAGATCGGTTATCGCTAATTGGCACGCAGGCATCTCATGATCTTCATCTGCCACAACCGTCCAATAACGATACGTATCATAATCACCAGTGTCACGATTAATTTCAACACGTACGGTAACTTCTGGCTGATCTGTATATACTTTTTTCTTGGTTGAAACCACTAACGCCTCTTCGATAGCTTCGAAGATATCTTCAGGGTTTAGCCCTTTTTCGTTACTGACAGTTTCAACGACTGTTAAAATTTCTCGACTCATTAGACACCTATACTTGCATACTTAAATATAAAAGCAGCAGAAATTAATTAATTGTATTTTATCGTAGGCTTAATAGCTTTGATGTTTAAATTTATTACAGTGTTTACATATATGACTATCTAAATTTGCTAATTCAATCAACTGTTATACTTCCTGATAGATCAAATTAGCTTTATCGATATTATCAAGCGCGATATCAAACTGCTCACCATCATCAGTGACTATAGATAGCTGAGTGTCATCAAGCTTTTCAAGTTTACCCGTTGCTTTACGGCGTTTTGTGTCTCCTTCACCGATCGCTCGAATTAAACGCAAACTTATAGTCTGCCCTACATAATCTGCCATCTGTTCAGGAGAAAAGAAGGGACGATCGAGACCCGGTGAGGACACTTCTAATACATATTCGCCAGCAATTGGGTCATGTACTTCTAAAATACCACTTACTTGATGGTTAACTGCTGCACAGTTTTCAATGGTTACTTGCTTATCTTGAGCTTTATCTTCTGGTAAAGCTTCGATATAAATACGCAATAAAGACCGCCCACCTTGAGGCAAAAACTCCACACCCCAAAGCGCCACATCGCAAGCTGCTACTGCAGATGCTATAAGATCTGTTAATTGGGTAACTTTATTTGATAATTTCATAAATGATATATTTATTCCATAGATAAAAGTATCTATTATAAATTCACAATATGAAAATTGAGCAGTTTAAAAATAACAGATACAAAAAAACCCACAAACAATAATGGTGGGTAAAATAAAAGATAAGATTGATATAAAAAATGGTAGCGGGGGCTGGATTTGAACCAACGACCTTCGGGTTATGAGCCCGACGAGCTACCAGACTGCTCCACCCCGCATCAATCTAGGCTGACTATTATAGGGATAAACCTTATGACTGTCAAGCACTTAAATAATTAATTTAACGCTTAGTGTCTTAAATTCATTCCTAGTCTATCTAAATTTATGAATTAGATACTCAACACTATTTAGATATAGAAAACCAAAATACAAACCTATCATATCATCACTTTGCAAGATTAAATGATGGTGCGATTGGAGGGACTTGAACCCTCACAGCTTGCGCTACCACCCCCTCAAGATGGCGTGTCTACCAATTCCACCACAATCGCTTATTTGAATCTATGCTTATTCTAATCTATAGGTAGTCAGCGCGATACTTAACTTATTGAGGAGGCTTAAGTACGTGATTTAATCTAACTACTTATGACTAAATTAGGTTGCACATTCTACTCGTGTTTGGAAACTGGTGCAACCTATTTTAATACATAGAGTTGGTTTGATGAATAGAGTGACTGTCAATAAAACCAAAGATATCTTGTTTAATCGACTATTCATATTTCTTTAATACATGTTTTGTTTTTAAACACCGACTATATAAGGTATTTATATCATAAGATATCTAAGTCGCATCTTATAATCACACCTTGTATTTTAATCGACTTTAAGAAGCCGGCGTTTCAGTCGTTTGGGGGTCTGATACCGGCGTTTCAGCAGCTGGGGTTTGCGTGACAGGAACTTGGGTAGCTGCTGGAACATCCAACTGATATTGACCTTCAGCTTGTTTGCGTGCATGCACAGCCAGCGTCAAACTGGTACTAAAAAATATAACCGCCAAAATAGCCGTTGCACGGGTCAAGAAGTTTGCACTACCTGCTGCACCAAATACAGTACCCGCAGAACCTGCACCAAAAGACGCGCCAGCATCTGCGCCCTTGCCATGCTGAATTAGAATAAGTCCGATCATAGCAATAGCCACAATAATATGAATGGCTAGAATAATGTTAAACATGTGTTGCCTTACGTATACTTTAAAATTTATGAAAGTTTAGGGTGTATATAAAATCTAATGGATTATAAACCATTAAAACATTGAGCAATCTCAATAAAGCTATCTGGGTTAAGAGCAGCACCGCCGACCAGCACCCCATTAACGCTTTTAAGCTTAGCAAAGTCGCCTGCATTGTCAGGTTTTACACTGCCGCCATAAATGATAGGGGTATCAATCAAATCAGAGCCAAACGATTCCAAACGCTTACGAATGAAATCATGTACTTTTTCGACATCATCCACACTAGGCACTTTACCGGTGCCTATAGCCCACACAGGCTCATATGCCACAATAAACTTCTGACTCATGTACTGCTGTCTTGAGGACGGTTTTGAATCACTCTTATCAACTTCGTTCCTAGTGTCGTTTTTAGCGTCAACATTAAGTGCTTTTAAGAATTGCTCAACGACAACAAGCTGCTGTGCGATAACGTGCTCAGTATTACCAGACTCAAAATCGGATTCTGATTCCCCAATACAAAGAATAGCGCCTAAGTCTTGAGCGGCGCAGTGTTGAAGCTTTTGTAGTAATATCTTATTATCTTCTTTATGATACTGACGGCGTTCAGAATGACCGATTATGGCCCACTGTACGCCCATATCTCTTAATTGAGCGGCAGACACATCTCCTGTATAGGCACCTGTTGACTCACAAAAGGTCGCAACGTCTTGGCTAGCTAATTTTATAGCTGCCTTATGCTGCTCAATATCATCACGGGTTTTGGAGATATGTAAAAAACTGGGTGCAACCATCACATGACACTTTAATGCCTTGCCTCTTTGAGAAAAGGTCGCCATTCGGCTTGCCAATCCACTAATTAAAGCCTCAACTTCGCTTTGCGACTTAGGATTTAATTTCCAGTTTCCAATAATCCAAGGCGTCATACCACCCTCTCAAATAAAATAAATGTATCGTAATCTGATTGAAACCAATGATGCTTAATTAGCTTTAATAAGCAGCCTATATAAGAATCTTGGTATAAACAGCTTAGATTAGTCGTCTAAATAACTAGTCGCCTAAATAACTAGTCGTCTAAATAACTAGTCGCCTAAATCATAAGCCGCTCAAATCATAGTCGTTTAAATAATAAGTAGCTTTGAATTATATCATAGTCTTAAACAACAGATTTAGACTTTATTAAGAGGTATCTATCAGCCGTAGTTATGCTTTAATCCAAGGGCTTCAAAGGGAGCCGAACTAATTAAATATTTGGGGCGAATATCTTAAAATCTTTAATACTTGCTGGCTATTTTAATTATCGATTCTGTTATTAATAGGTTATGACATCTGATGGCCGTAATCTCTACAGACTTTAATCTCTGCTGACTATATTGTCACTGCCTGTTCTAACCGTAAGCATTTTATCTTACAATGTACATAGTAAAAAAATGCAGAATTGCATATAAAGCTTTTGGACGTGATGGCTTTAAATAACTATTCGTTTTAAATAACTATTATCTTTAGATAACTATTATCTTTAAATAACAATTAATATAGGTAAGCTTGTATGTCACAACCCTTTTTACATAATGCCATTGCTCGGCGACTTGTCAGCGCACGACTATTAAGCGTCGATAAAATGAGTGAAGCGGTGACACAAGCAGCAAAGCAAGATAAAAGCCTCGTGTCCTATATCAATGACAATAAACTTGTTCGCGCTGACAGATTAGCTTGGCATATTTCTAATGAGTTTGGTGATCCTTTATTTGATATTGATCAGATCAATATTGACACCATTCCCAAAGACATTATCAGTGAAAAACTGGTTCGAAACCACAATGCTTTACCTATATTTGTCAGAGGACAGCGGCTATACGTAGCGATGAGCGACCCTGCTCGTGTTGACGCTATCGATGCCATTCAGTTTAGTTCTCGTCTTACAGTGCAGACCGTCGTGGTAGAAGAAGCCAAGCTTCAACGCATTATTGATTCAGTCTATTCTGATTCAATGGATGTATTTAGCAGCTTTAGTGAAAGCGATCTGGCTGTTGATATTGAAGATATTAATACTCAAGATGATATAGAAGAAACCAGAGTAGCGGTAGCTGTTGAAGAAGCGCCTGTGGTTAAGTTTGTCAACAAGATGCTGGTAGATGCTATTCGTATGGGCGCCTCTGACTTACATTTTGAGCCTTATGAGAAGTTTTATCGGGTACGTTTTCGTATTGATGGTATTATGCATGAGATGTCTACGCCTCCTGTACAATTGGCAGCCAAAATTTCGGCCCGTCTAAAAGTTATGTCGAAGATGGATATCTCTGAGCGTCGTGTGCCCCAAGATGGTAGAATCAAGCTTAAGCTATCTAAGAATCGCGCCATAGACTTTCGCGTAAATTCGCTACCTACTTTATATGGTGAAAAGATAGTACTGCGTATCTTAGACCCCTCTTCTTCGATGATAGGTATTGACGCGCTTGGTTTTGATCCTACGCAAAAAGAGATGTTCTTGGATGCTCTAAATCGCCCACAAGGTATGATATTGATAACAGGACCTACAGGCTCAGGTAAAACGGTATCTTTATATACAGGGCTGAGTATCTTAAACACGGTGGAATCCAATATATCGACGGTAGAAGACCCCGTTGAGATTAATTTGCCAGGGATAAATCAAGTCAATGTGAACAATAAAGTGGGCCTAACCTTTGCCTCTGCCCTAAAGTCATTTCTGCGTCAGGATCCAGATATTGTCATGGTCGGCGAGATTCGTGATCTAGAAACTGCTGATATCGCCATTAAAGCTGCGCAAACTGGGCATTTGGTACTGTCTACTTTACATACCAATTCAGCCGCTGAAACACTTACTCGATTGCATCATATGGGTGTGCCCTACTTTAATATTGCCACGTCTATTACTTTAGTTATGGCGCAGCGTTTGGCGCGCCGCTTATGCCCTCATTGCAAGCAGCCCTCCAAAATTCCAAAAGTGAGTTTAATAGAGATGGGGTTTAAAGAATCAGAGCTTAATAACCCTAAATATACTATTTATGAACCGGTAGGATGTAGTGAATGCCGAGAAGGCTATAAAGGCCGAGTTGGGGTTTATGAAGTGATGAAAGTGGATAACAGTATTTCCCAAATCATTATGCAAGGCGGAAATGCCATCGATATTAAAGCGGCTGCTTTAAAAAATGGCTTCAAAGACTTAAGACGGGCTGGCATAATGAAAGTATTAGAAGGTATCATTAGTATTCAAGAAATGTACCGCATTACTTCTGAATAATCGAACACATTTATAAACTGTTTAATTTTACGCTAAATTGCGGTTGAACAAAGGATATGACAAATGGCAAAAGCCGCGACAGAGATGCTGCTAGACTTTATCTACAATGGTACCAATAGCCGTGGGCACAAAGTTAGTGGCGAGCTGACCAGTAGAAATATGGAGCTTGCTAAAGCTCAATTGCGTAAGCAAGGCATCAACATTACCAGTATCAAAAAGAAGCCAAAACCAATTTTTGAAGTAAAAAGACGTATTAAGTCGCTTGATATTTCTATCTTTGTTCGCCAGCTTGCTACGATGATGAAAGCTGGGATACCTTTGGTTCAGTCGTTCGAGATTGTTGCTGAGTCGGTTGATAATCCAAGTATGAAAGAAGTCATATTAGATATCAAAGCAGAAGTTGAATCCGGCACTACTTTCTCTGGCGCCTTGCGTAAACATCCCAAGTATTTTGATAACTTATTTTGCTCATTAGTTGAAGCAGGTGAGCGCTCAGGGTCACTTGAGACCATGCTGGATCGTGTGGCAACCTACAAAGAAAAAACAGAGCTGTTAAAGTCTAAAATCAAAAAAGCGGTTACCTATCCCATCGCGGTTATATTGGTTGCTTTCGTAGTAACTCTGATATTGTTAATATGGGTTATACCCAAATTTGAGGAATTATTTAATTCTGCTAATACTGAACTTCCAGCATTTACGCAAGCTGTGTTATCGTTATCGAGATGGGTGCAAGACTGGTGGTTTTGGTTATTGGCTTTTATTTTAGTTGCTATTGTGGCATTCATACAAGCCAGACGCCGTAATGAAAACTTCCGTCATACCTTGGACAAAATCACCTTAAAAATACCTATTTTAGGAAAGATTGCCTATCAGGCCATTGTCGCCCGTTTCTCACGAACCCTATCCACTACATTTGCTGCTGGTGTTCCGCTCATTGATGCCCTAGATGCTACAGCAAATGCCACTAATAATCATGTCTTTTATGAAGCGACGCAGGAAGTCAAAGACGATGTGTCTACAGGTCAGCAGTTGCACTTTGCGATGCGCGGTACTAATTTATTCCCAACGATGGCGCTACAAATGGTCAGCATTGGTGAAGAATCAGGCAGTTTAGATGAGATGTTAGATAAAGTTGCTTCTTATTATGAAAATGAAGTTGATAATGCGGTAGATAGCTTAACCAGTTTGTTAGAACCCTTTATCATCGTTGTTTTAGGAATAATAATAGGGAGCTTATTGGTGGCGATGTATATGCCTTTCTTCCAACTTGGCTCTGTTATTGGCTAATTATTTAAAACTTATTACGCGGTTATATAACGGGTCAGTTCTATCAAAGATTTAGTTTTTTAAAAGTTAGCTATATATCAGTTTGTGCTGTACTGATGGGCTTTTTATCGAATTCAAAGGCGATGCTATGCATTTTTGGCAATTACTTCAAGATAATATGGCCGCTGCTATCTGTTTCTTTGGTGCTTTAGGGCTGTGTATTGGTAGTTTCTTGAACGTTGTTATATATCGTATCCCCCTCACCATGATGCAGCAGTGGCGTGCAGGTTCGGTAGAATTACTAAGTAGCCAAGATGATATCCCCCAAACACTTGTAGAGCCTATTGCCCAAATTGTCAATCAAGACACCCTCATTACCCTCTCAGCTCCTGCCTCTCATTGCCCATATTGTCAACATAAAATCAAATGGTTTGAAAATATTCCTGTCATTAGTTGGGTGTTGTTACGGGGTAAATGCACAAGCTGCCACAACAACATTAGCCCGCGCTATCCGTTTATTGAAATAGTCACTGCCCTGTTATCTATCGCTGTGATTATCGCATTTGGGGTAACGCTCAGTGCTATTGCAGCCCTTGTATTGGTATGGATATTAATTGCGCTGGCGGGCATAGACTTTGACACCCAATTTTTGCCTGACAGGTTAACTTTTTTATTAATGGGGCTGGGTCTTGCTATAAATTCCCAAGGCTGGTTTGTCTCACCTACCCAGTCTATCTGGGGATTAATCTTAGGTTACCTATGCCTATGGGTAGTGGTTAAAGTATTTTACTTATTCACCAAAAAACAAGGCATGGGCGAAGGCGACTTCAAGCTATTAGCAGCGCTTGGCGCTTGGCTTGGGCCGGCAATGTTACCTTTTATCATATTGCTATCTTCGCTACTCGGGTCTATTATTGGAGTCATATTAATGAAACAACGTGGTGAGAGCCGGCCCTTTGCGTTTGGTCCATTTATCGCAATAGCTGGTATCATCGCCTTGCTGTATGGCCAACCAATAATGCAGTGGTATTTGGGACAATACTAGGGTCTGTTCGGTTCAGGCAGACTATTGCTGCATTTCATAGTAAGCCCGTTTTAAGGTATTAACATGACACATCCTACTGCACAGTCACAACCCGCTTCGATGACCAATAACAACTCCAATAACAACTCCAATAATCCAAATAGCTCTAATAGCCGTGATAGCTTTAATAACCCTACTAGCCGTGATAGACAAGATAACTATCTTGACACGATCGATGCTCCGCAGAAGTTTCAAAACTTTTATATCGATAAACCTATCATTGGCTTAACGGGTGGTATTGGTAGTGGAAAAACAGCAGTTTCAGATTGGTTTGCGTCTCAAGGTATCGATGTGGTTGACGCGGATGTTGTGGCTCATCATATTATGCAAAAAGGCAGCCCTACCCTGCAAAAGCTGTCTGAAGCCTTAGGAGACTGGGTAGTTGATGAGACTGGTGAAATGGATCGATCAGCAGTCCGTGAGCATGTATTTTTAAATGACTCTGCTTTATTAACCTTAGAGTCCATAACCCACCCGGCGATTCGTAAAGAGATTAAAAGACAATTATCTGCCTCTACTTCTGACTATGTCATCTTGTCTGCCCCATTATTATTAGAAAGCTATGAAGCAGGGCTTGTCGCCTTATGCGATAGGGTACTGGTGGTCGATGTATCAGAAAAGACACAACTTGAACGTGCCAGCCGCCGTGACACTCAAAGTATTGAGAAGATAAAAGCCATTATGTCCAATCAATTGCCTCGCCAAGAGCGCCTTAGACATGCCGATGATGTGGTCACCAATGAAAACGACTTAGCTGCACTATATGAACAGTTAAAGCCGCTACATGAGAGCTATAAACATATCAAAAAAATAAAACCCTAAAACTCTATTCAACTAGACAGCTTTTAAATTAGAGAGTTTTTATAACAAAGAGCTATTAAACTAGATCTTTTGAGACTAAGCGTTAGTTGATAAGATTTAATAAGAGCTATTTGAATTAAGTGATGCTATTTATTAAGTGCGACTTTTTGAGCATCGCGCTGACGACTGACTTCATAAAGTGCCATTCCTGTCGCCACACTCACATTAAGGCTTTGTAGCGAACCGTGTTTGTTACCTGACATGGGGATATATACCAGCTCATCGCAGCGCTCCGTTGTCAGTCGGCGCATCCCCTCGCCTTCTGAGCCCATGATAATAGCCACCTTTCCTGTTAAATCCACTTTTGCTAGTGGTTTAGCCGTGTCATCTAATGCCGTGCCATAAACAAACACACCCGCTTGCTTTAAGCTCTCGATACTGCGGGCCAAATTCGTCACAGCAATGACCGGCATGATCTCCATAGCACCGACGGAGACTTTAGCCACGGTTGGGGTCAAGCTTGCAGAATGGTGTTTGGGGCAAATAACAGCGTCAACACCCATTGCAGCGGCCGTTCGCAAGCAAGCGCCTAAATTGTGCGCATCCGTAATTTGATCTAAAACTAAAAACAAAGCGTTATCTGCTTTTGTCAAAGACGTAAGGTTACCTTCGTCTGCCATTGTCAGTGGGCGTGCGTGCAAAACAACCCCTTGATGCTGCGGGCTATGACATAAAGTGGTTAATTTATCACGGCTGGCTTCTTGAATGCTCACGCCCATTTGTTCAGCAAGTTGTAATATCTCATTATAAGTTGACTCGGTTTCGTTTTGAGAGTCACTATGACGCCCTTGCTGTACAAACAATGCTACGGCATCGGTAGGACGGTGAGATAACAATGCATGAACTGCGTGAATACCATAAAAATATATTGGCTTTGCCATAAAACACCTTATTTTTTGACTTTATTTGTCACTATAATACGCTGCTAAGTTGATTTGATAGCTTGCTTGTGGCTATCTTACTAGTGGCTATCTTAAAAAAATAACGCCCACATCGAAGTTGGGCGTTATCATTATACTAAATGTTATCGTTTTACTCGTCGCTATTACTCTGTTTAACGTTAACATTTGGTCGTAGATAGGGTTATTCATTTTTAGGTACTATCATTAGATCTTTAAACCCTAGATCGGACTTTTATCTAGTAACCTGTTATCTACTAGCCTTCTAAATGACAAATATATTGAACAATTTGATCTGTTTTTAGCGTAAAGCTACTGTCCCCTGCCACGACAAATGCTTGACCTGCACGATAATAGGTGAAGTCTTCTTCACCAGTAATTTTTACTTCACATTCCCCACTGGTAATCTCCATTCTTTCAGAGGTGTGGGTCGCAAATTCATACTCATAAACACTTTCGTCACACGGTAGGATAACGCCTAGCATCTTTTTACTACCATCTTCAAATAGTACAGTGTGGCTACTACAACGCCCATCATAAGAAATGGTGGCGTTTTTTACGACAGAAACTTGGTCATAAGTCGACGGCATGGGGGCTTCCTTAATTTTAATCTATACTTAATATTTATCGTGGGCCTAAATGAGATAAAAATAAGCCTAAAGGCCAATCATATTGGTACTATGATTTTGTTATTCAATCCTACCACAATATTACCTATAAGTTTGTGACAGCTGCTAATTTTTTAGCGTTTTTTTAAGTATAAATGTTAACTAATAATAAAACTTGTCACCATATTAGCGGCAGTATAAATAAAGGCAGGGAATCAATTAATTAGGGGTTGTATAGAATTGATTAATTAGGACTGCTGATAGCTAAAATTGTTCCAAACTAGACGTAAACCGCTGATAATGTCTAGACCTTAGCTAGGTTTACAACAACGTTTGGGGCAATTTTAGCATCAGCCTTACAGGGCAGGGCTATTTATTGCCAATAAATTGTGAAATTATCTAACTTAGAACAACTAAGCTGCGAAAATTTCCCTGCATATTGACTAAAAAATAGCCACTGCCAGTTCCATGAATCAATTCTATACAGCCCCTAATACTATACTTTCCCTATAAAAATTATAACGTTACATTGTTATATAGTGAAGTAACTAGTTAAGTACCTAGTTAAGTAACTAGCGACAGCATCCTTTATGCAAAACCTATAACCTACAACCTAGTTATATTACAGCCTAGTATGTTATATGATCCTTTACCCCTAGTCATTTATATATAAACAGACAATGCCATACAACAAAGTCAAACGTCTATATATAATTGAGTATGCTAAAAAGGTCGCTCTTATTCATTATAAGGTATGTGGATAAGTCATAAACTCATACGTTGCTGCGTTTGCTTTTAGCCCTTCATAACGATACGATACCTTTATAATTTTAACCTATCTTTTGAACCGCTCTTAAATTAAACTTCTTAAATTAAACGTAAATATTTTGAGATTGCTAATGCTCACTTCGCTCACACTGCAAAATTTTGCGCTGATTAATCATCACGAATTTTCTCTAAACAGTGGTTTTAATGTCATCACTGGCGAAACAGGTGCTGGTAAATCTTTGCTATTAGACGCCTTGTCCCTTTGTTTAGGCGGCCGTGCAGATACCAGTATGGTCAGACATGGTAAAGACAATGCGGATATCTATGCTCAATTTGAGTTTGATATCGATACTAATATCCGCTCAAATACTGATAATATAGAGCAGCCTGCTATCGAACAAGACTCAGTGCAGGACGCGTCATTGAATACGAATGACAATAAAGATAGCCATTTTAACAATACGCTGACAGCCATTCAGCGCTGGTTTATAGACCATGAAAGAGAGTTTGATGGTGAGGTGATGATTCGCCGTCAATTGAGTAGTAATGGCCGCTCAAAAGCATGGTTAAATGGTTCGCCAGTTAGTATTAATGAGCTTAAAGAGCTGGGCACTATGCTTGTGAATATCCACAGCCAGCATGCACAGCAGGCATTATTAAAGCCACAGTTTGTTGTAGATTGGCTGGACAGTATTGCCGTATTAAAGCCGTTAGCCAAACAGACTGAACAGGCGTTTCGCAGCTACCAAAAGCTTAAACGCCAAGCCAATGAAATTGCTGAAAAAGAAGCGCACCGCAATGACCGCATTGAGCTTTTAAAAAGCCAATTGGCGGATATAGAGCCGCTACTTGCCGTTGACTATGAGCAAATTGAAGCTGAGCATGATGAGCTGTCTAACCTTGAAGCCTTGATGTTAGAGGCGAGTCAAGCCGTTCAACTATTGGATAATGAACTGGATGAGCCTGCCGCCATAGACCTATTAGGACGTGCCATTCGCTTGTGCGACAATCAGTCGGAGGTTAGCGCCACATTTAGTCAAGCTGGCGAGTCTCTGCATTTGGCTCAGCAGCACATTAGCGAAGCTTCTGCTTTATTGACTGATTATGCTGAGCAGCAGCTTCCTGACCCTGAACGTCTAGAAGAGCTCAACACGTTGATTAGTTTGGGCCATCGTCTGTCGCGTAAACACGGCCTACCTGCTACAAGTTTGGTACAAGAAGCTCGCGAATGGCAGGATGAATTAGAAACGCTGGTTAACCAGCCAACCTCTGAGATCATCGAAGCACAAATTAAAGACGCATGGGATGAGTATATCGATATCGCTAAGCAGCTAGGTGATGCCCGTCAACAAATCGCCTCTGCTATCAGCAGCAAACTTGTGGCTCAGCTTATTCCATTAGCGTTGCCAAACGCTCGATGCGAGTTTGTGTTCAAAGATAAAAAGGCCGAGCAGTATAATGCACAAGGCATACATGATATAGAGCTTATGTTTAGCGCCAATGTGGGTATGCCCATGCAGCCTTTGTATAAGATTGCCTCTGGCGGCGAATTATCACGTATGGCGCTGGTTATGCAGGTGCTCTTAGCTACCGACAGACAAGACAGCCCAGGCAGTAATGAAAAAGACACTGTAAAAGACGCTAACGTCAGCTCGAATAACAAGTCTGATAATAAGTCTCATAAAGCGGCAGATACTGTAGAAGCGGCGTCGCAGCCTATGTTGGTGTTTGATGAGGTAGATGTCGGCATTAGTGGCGGTACTGCTCAAGTTGTGGGTGAGCTACTGCGTAAGCTTGGCACACACCGTCAGTTGTTAGCCATTACGCACCAAGCGCAGGTTGCTGCACAAGCGCATCAGCATATTTTGGTACAAAAGCATCATGATACCGAAGAGGGTCAAACGACCAGTCAGATAGAGATCTTGGAGGGTGATGCCCAAGTTGATGAGTTGGCTCGAATGTCAGGCGGTGTCAATATCACTGACGTTACCCGAGAGCATGCCCGCAGTTTACTTGCCGATGTGACAAACTGACGTGTCAAACTAGCGCTAAAGTAGAGCTTTGATGCTCCTAAAAGTTCGTAAACGCTCATCAAAAGTTCCAAACGCTCGTAAATACTATTTTTTTGGTTATTACCCCCATATATTAGGATATAGATTTATTAGCGAGGGCGTGTCTTCATTTGGAACTTTAAGATTCATGGGCTAAAAGATGGCTATATTTTCGCCAAACTGTGTCTAATTTCTAGCTAATATATCTATATTATCGGCAAAATTATTCTTGTTTGACAAAAAGCTATCTCACCTTTAGCCATATAATCCAATTGAAGACACGCCCTAGCATAAACCCTTGATTAAGACGTTACTATCTATGACTACTGCAAATTTGACCCATCACTTTTTAATTGCCTCGCCGCAGATGCCTGATGAGCGCTTTGCGAATACGCTTATTTATATATGTCGTCATGACAAATATGGCGTATTGGGGCTGGTGGTTAATCGCCCTATTGTAAGTACAAAAGTGGGCAAACTTCTCAAAGAGTTAAAACTCAACGTTACTAATGATGAGGTAATGCAAGACTTTCCGCTTGATGGCGGGCCTGTATTTCCTGAGGTTGGTTTTGTACTGCATACAGGACAACCCTATTGGGCGTCATCATTTGGGATTTCTGAGAACGTCTCGATTACCACCAGTAAGGACATCTTAGAGCGAATTGCCAGTGGCGAAGGTATTGAGCATTATCACTTATGCCTTGGCCACGCCAGTTGGCACAAAAACCAATTGGAAAAAGAGATAAATCAAGGCGATTGGTTGGTATGCCCTGCCGATTTAGAGTTATTATTTGAGACACCTTTTGAAGACCGCTGGCACGTTGCTGCTGAGAAAATAGGGGTTAACTTCCCCTTTTTAAGCGATGATATTGGCCACGCTTAATCGCTGCAGCTCTTTATAATGTCATAACGATGTTATAAATTTCTATTCTTTTAATTAATTGATAGCAAAAGTACATACGCAAATGACAATTTCAGACGATGCGCAGACTCAGAATACCGTACTTCTCGGGCTTGATTATGGCGTGAAAAAAATGGGCATGGCATTAGGCAATACGGTCACACTTGATGCGCGCCCGTTTGAAATATTGGCCATGAATAATGGACAGCCAGCAGACTGGGACAACCTACTTGGCATCATCGACACGTGGAAGATCGGTAAGGTCGTGGTTGGTTTGCCACTGAATATGGATGGCAGTAGCTCAATGCTTGCCAAACGTGCTCATAAGTTTGCGCGCCGCTTAGCGCATCGTCTTGTAGAGCAGCATATGCAAGTTCCGGTACAACTGTTTGATGAGCGTTTAACGTCTATCGAAGCTCGTGAAATGGCGTGGGAGCTGGGTCTCATTAAAGATGACCGTGATCCGATTGATGACATATCAGCCTGTCTGTTGCTACGTACGTATTTCACTAACCCTAAATACGCACAAGATATTTCAACCTATCAGCATTTTTAGCGTAAAGCGTCCGATGTTCAGAACCTATTCAGCATCTATTTAGCAACTATTGGCCGCTTATTTAGCACCTATTCACTATCAACCCATCAATCAATGAAGCGCCTCAACATGAGTATAGAAAACAATCCGCATACACCTTCTGAGTCTAGCAATAGTATTGCTGGGTTTCCCCCACTGGCGATAAAGGCCTTACGTGGTGCCCAAAAGCTTAATAAATTCTCCATACTGTTAATTGTGTTAGCCATATTTGCGTTTGTGGTTTTTGGTACATTGGCAAGCTTAGAGATGTTTCATGGCAGTCGCAATTTATATTTACTGTTTCACTATTTACCCTATGTATTAGTGGCTTTGACCATACCGATGACATTGTACCAAGCATTTTTGGTGTATCGCTACCGTCTTAGTCAGCCCTCAATGCTGCTGACCAGTGTGGGCGGCGCAAGCTTATTATTAGTTATTTGCCTGCTTTTTTCGTTATCGGATTGGTTGTGGCTGGCAATGGCGGCGTGGATTGGCGTGGCTTATTGGTTTCAAGCCACCTTTAAGCGTTTTTTTAACTTTATATCTGCTCAAAGCGCCGTAAATACCCCCACTCGCTAATTAAAATGCAATTTACCTTATAGTTTTTTCTATTTAGTCATTCCTATTACCTATAATGAGACATACCATGACTGAGCCAAACACATCAAATATACAACATCATTTAGACACGCAAGGTCTTATCTGCCCTGAACCTGTTATGTTATTGCACCGCACCATTCGTAAGGCTTCAGGCGGCGAGCTTATTGAAGTCTTAGCCACTGACCCTGCCACCACTCGTGACATTCCTAACTTCTGTCGTCATTTAGGGCATACATTGATTGAAGAAACCAAAGCTGATAATGCCGACGGCGACAGCACTAATCACACTGACACCTTGTATCGTTATGTCATTCAAAAGAAGCAAAGTTAGAGGATTAAAACACTTGAGGGTCGGTTTAGTCATGAGTTGGTTGGCTGATTGGCTGATTGGTTGGTTAGATGGTTAGATGGTTAGATGGTTAGATGGTTAGATGGTTAGATGGTTAGTTAGTTGGTTAGTTGGTTAGTTGGCAAAATTTTAAGTGCTATACAGTAAGGAAATAAATGAAAGCTATCATAGGATTGTTGTTAACGTTACTCTTTTATAACTCTGCTCAAGCGGCTATGGCTTGTGAGTTAAATCTAATCAAAGATTTTGAAGACAAAATTGATCATCATACCCCTTCTTTAAGTCAAAAAGCTTTTAGAAAAATACATTATGACAATACAGAGATAAGAGACTTTTTGGCTGATAGCTTCTATCAGAGTAACGAATCGGCTATATGTAATATGGGTGGGCTTATGTATTATGGCGATGAGGCTTTAAGGCCTTTTGGGGTATTTGAGATAAAGTTTAAAGATTCTGAAGCAGCATCAACCGCTTTCACCCTCTCTCAAGACAAATATTACAATGTGATAGTCCCTAGAAAAATACCGAATTATTATACATTCTATCTTAAAGGCCAAAGTCTATTTGTGTTCAGAGTAGAGTACCACTTGCCCAAGATTACACATTAAGCTTATGTATAGCTTAAACTAAATAGTATTTAAGCTATGGCTAATATATGCTGAAACAGGTCTTAAATAGCGCTTTGATATAAACATCAATAAAAGATATGACAGCATAAGTTAGATTGAATTTTTTAGCACTTAAATAGGTGATAAGTATCAACAATGAGTCGTGAACGCGCCTTACAACCTAGACAGCCCAAAGCATTAGCCGTAGATGATGAAGCCGCTTATATCACTGAGTTTCGTCAGGCCATGCTCTCGCGTGGGCTATCAACCCGTACCCGTAATGCGTATGTGCGTGACCTAAAGCTTTGTGAGACAACCCATCCCAAAGCCCTAACCTTATGGACAGATACCGACGTCTTGCACTGTTTGTCAGTGCTTGATAAACAAGGGAAAACACCGCGAACCCAAGCGCGCATGCTATCAAGCTTACGTCAATTCTTCCTATGGATGGTGGGCAATGAGCGGCGAGAGGACAACCCTTGCGAGCGCATCAAAACCCCAAAGATAGGACGCGCTCTACCCAAAGACATGTCTGAATCGGACGTCGAAAACCTATTATCCGCCCCCGACACCAGCACCGCCATGGGGCTTCGAGATAAAGCCATGCTAGAGGTATTATATGCTTGCGGACTGCGGGTCAGCGAGCTGATGAATCTGTCATTAGAGCAAGTGAACCTCAATGCAGGCTGGCTACAAATCACAGGGAAAGGCAATAAAACTCGGCTGGTACCACTTGGCGAATATGCGAGTGAAGCGTTAGATGATTATCTCCAGCATGGCCGTAATGAGCTTGTGGCTCATCTTAAATCTGGCAACTGCCAAGCGGTATTTTTGACCACCCAAGGCGGCTATATGACCCGGCAAAACTTTTGGTATATGCTAAAAAAATACGCCAAACAAGCAGGCATCGACAGTGACATGTCACCCCATACCCTACGTCATGCCTTTGCCACCCACCTGCTCAATCACGGGGCAGACCTGCGTAGCGTGCAATTATTACTCGGTCATAGCGATTTATCAACCACACAGATTTACACTCATGTTGCCACGGCAAGACTACAACAGCTGCACGAAGCGCATCATCCGAGAGGGTAATTGGGATTAAAGATAACATTAGAAACTATTTATCAGAACATTTAAAGTGAACAACCTGTTTTTGCAATCTATTGTTTATCAAATTATGAGTAATTAAGTCCTATCAAAACAGGTGCAACCACTCAATGAATGTTAATCGTCGCAGTATATGTTTAAGTAGCTTAGTGTTTACTGTGCTACTAGTGGGAGGCTGTGCCACCCAGCCTATAGATTTAGTAGCCGAACACCCTACTACACACTCCCTTAAAGGACAAACTACGATAAAAGCCCTATCCTCACAGCAACAAAAACTCGCTTCCTTACTTATGTATAAATTTGATACTGGACAGAGCACGGAATATAAAGACAGTGTCATCTATCAAGGTGTCATGACGACAAATGGCATTATCATTGTGCCTGCACAATATGATAAGGTCATGCTCAATCCTTATTCTAATAGTTTAGGATCCGATGCTGTCTATGAGATTATAGGCATGGGTGGTAAAGATAAGGAATGGTATACAGCTGATATTTATGATTTGGATGGTAATCAACTTGAAAAAGATATTTTTATGCCGTCTTTAAGTGGTCTATCAACGGGTCCTTATATATTAACATTACAAGAAGGCATTTCATTATATGATATTGCAGACATAGCTAAGCAAAGGCTTGGGGAGGTAGAAGACAATTCAGTGTATCGACGCTTTATGGAACTTGAACTTATTCCACAGTATTCTGACCTATTACATCTACGCACACAAAAAAGAGTATCAATAGCGGGCAAAGGGTTCTATAAATTAATACATAATTTTAATCCTTCCTTATTACAATATGATAGGTTACCTGCTGTAAGTAGTGAAACTAGATTAACGGGTATTATCGATACAGATGGTAATTGGGTCGTGCCTCCTCAATATGAGCCTACATCAATCATGAAAACTATGCCAAAAGATCTCATTATGGTTGTCAAAAATAACGACTCTGCGGCCGAGTATTATCATTGTAATAGTTTTCTACGCATGAACAATACAACAAACCCCCCGAAGCCTTCAGACTTTGAAGTGGTTGGAAAGTTTTATAATTTTGAACAATACGTCAAGTCTAGCTTCGATAATCGTTACTATAGCCTAGCCAGTTCCTGCGGTGAAGACCCCCATAGTAGCAACTACGGACTGATAGATGATAAAGGCGAATGGGTCATCCCATCGCAAGATAACATTCAGTTAATATCCATACCTGATGCCCAAGGATTAATCACTTATCAAAACACCACCACTAAAACGGTAGGCGCCATGAACTTACAGGGTGAAATCGTCGTTCTTGACAAGTTCTATGCTCCACGACATGATAAAATCAGCTGGCAATTTGAAGTCGCCCCTACCCAGTTTGATACACATGGATTAATGGCTGTTAGCGATACTTTAGACAGTGATTATTACGGCTTCATTAACACCAAAAGTGAATGGGTCATACCTCCAACAAATATACCGCAGCTTAAAACCAACAATTATAACAGTTACGCGTTTAATAAATATGGTCTGGCATACAGCCATTTAGAGAAACCTAAAGGAAAGCTTAGGGTTATCAATATGGATGGTAATGATATTTATCCTGCATTACCAGGTACGATTAGCGAATTCAATGAGGCAGGATTTGCCCCATATCTCTCAATAGACGGTAAGCTTGGCGTCATTAACTTGCAAGGCGATATTGTCACCCAACCACAATTTGACAACACTCTTTATAAGCTCAATGACTACAACAAAATTTCACTTAAAATTATAAATAGGGCTGATGAAGTAGATAGCGAAACTATCAATAGTGAAAACAATTTCGATAGCGAAGAGATCACAGAATTAGTTGGTGTCATGGATAGCAACGGTAAAGTCGTCTTATCGCCAAAGTATAAAAACCTCACACTGGATAAAGACTATGCCATCTTTGAGACATTTAGTAGTAAGTATGGTGTCATTGATTATGAGCAAAACATACTATTGACTCCGCAATCTTATCCTATACGTCCGTTAACACTGGGTTCATCCATCACATTTGATACAGTATATCGACCGTAAGTAGGCATATTTTCATACTAATCAGCCAGCACTTACATCAGTTCTCATAAAAGATAATAACTATCCTCAGCACCGAGCACTTACTACTATTAAAATATATTGAACTCTTAATTTGAATAAACTTATCGTTTTATTAGGTCTGTTGTTATTTTTAATTGGTTTTACACTGAGAGTAAATGCTATGCAAGCTCCAGAAGAAAATAGTATAAATTTGATGAATTTTTGCAAAAAATAAATCTACTAAAGATGATTTTTAACCTGGGATAGCGCATGAGTCTATGCGTCCACTCTTAACTAAAAATAAACCAAATAGCGAAAGATTTTGAAGCAGTTGCTCATTCAGATAATACAACTGATAATGCCTATCAGCAAAATATTGGAATAGGGCTTGCAAGGTTCGATGATGTTTATATTGATTTGGATACTGAAGACCGAGAAAGAGTATGTGAACATATTGAGCAAATTATGGATATTGTAGGCTTAGAGAGCTCAGATGGTCAGCTGAATATGTGGCTATATGGATTCGATCCTACCTCTTTTAATAAATAATATTAGACCTTAAGCTTAAAAGTTATGCTTTAAGTTTTGTTATTAGTTAAGTCATATCTTGTTATACAAAGTTGCCTTGCGGTGCGGTTTAGCCCCGATTGAAGCGGATATCCTGCATGACAGAACGAGCTGCATGAGCAAGCTATGCGGTGGCTCACGAAGTAAGAGACATCGCATAGCGTACTCATGCCTCGTGCTGGATTGCAGATAGTAGCAAAAAGCGGGGAAAGCTACTGCGAGTCGTTTTTCACCAACTCATACACCACAAACCTAGCCTGAGTTTCAAAGCCTTGATCCTGTGCAGAGTGTAATAACGCTTCACGTTTTTCAGCGCGCGCACGATACGAATAAGGGGTCATGGTTAGCAGATCTGCCAACTGCTGCTCGTTTAAGGTCAATTTGGTATCGACCTTATGCGTATCAACCAGGGTAAAGTATGGTGTTAGCTCATCTAAAAACTTATCGGAGTCATGTGGGCGGACCGTATCAAAAAGTGCGGCTCGAACCGTTTGTAAATGCCCCTCGTCGGGCTTGGCAATGATAAGCCGTCCACCTGTTCTTAATACACGCGCAAACTCTTCGGGCAATATCGGACTAAAAATAGTACTTATACCATCAACACCACCAGCGGCTAATGGCAGTTGCGAGGCGCTGGCTACGATGGGGTAAATGGCAGGCAATGAGGGCAAAAGATCAATCATGATGCCCTGTGCCATAGCACTGATCGTGTGTTGCTTGGCTGTCTCAATTTGAGTCCACAACCCGCATTGCTGCTTTGCCGTCTTGGACAGCTGAACAACTGCAGGCTTGCTGATATCTACCGCAATCAAGCTGTTGGTATTTAAGACAGAGTTTGTCTTGAGTGCTTGAGCGATAGCTTGGGTGTAATAGCCCTCTCCGCAACCGATATCGAGCCAAATATTGCTGTATTGATTGCTGTCGTCTTTATTAGGTCTGGTGTTGGGCTTAGTATTAGTAGGCTTGGTATTGGTAGGCTTGGTATTGGTAGACTTAATAACAGGAACCGTAACATCGCCTGCCAACTTGGTAATCAACTGTTGCAACGGCTGATAATGACCTTGGTTTAAGAAACGGTGCCGCGCCTCAATGGAAGTTTGTGAGTCCCCCGGATCTTTGGACTTTTTGTTCTGCACAGGCAATAGATTAACGTAACCTTGCTTGGCCATATCAAAAGGATGTTGCATGCCTTTAGGGTTTAAATTACCTTTACAAAGCCATGTCATGGCATAAGGCGTTAGCGGCGACTGACAGTATGGGCATAAAAACTTAGGGTGCGTTAAGCACTCTGCTGCTGCCATGATAAAACTCCTGAAGACAAGTTTGGCGCTGGTGACATAATGATTAAAAAGATCGCCGCTATTAGAAGCTTGGAAGGTAGACGCTTAGAATGCGTACCTGTTTAGTTTGAATGCGTTTTAGTGCCAGTGTTTCATGATTTCGTTCACATAGTGCTGGTTCAATTCAACAAAGCGCTGAGTCGTTAGCTGACTTTGCCTATCGTCTGTATCTAAACGTGAGGTATCCTCGGAGCTGCTTGCATTGTATTGTGATTGAGACAGGTTCAACAAATCCACTATTTCATGGTTATCTGGCTGCGTACTACTGACATACATGTGCTCTATTGACTGGGTTTTAAAATGATTGAGCAGGCTTTGTAACTGTGTTTGTAGCGCGTCACGCTGGCTTTGAGTGGTTTGTGTATCAAAGAACGCTGTCTGCATGTCCGCCAAGGTGGTTTTTTCTAAATTCTCTAATATAACCTCGTGACTGGAAGCTTGGATCTCATCGGGCTGCTGCGCGATTAGCCAGCGCAGTAGTATCTTAAGCTCCATGACACTGTTTCTAAACTTATGCTCAGCATCGTTGCCAATTTGGGCAAAGCCTGACATTTGCTTTTCTAATATGGTTTTATTTAGCTCATTAACTTGATTTAAATTTAGAACAATCAGCTCGTCAACTCGGTCCTCGTGTTGCTCTTTGAACAGCGCGCTGGCGTCAGTATCAACTTTGCCGCTACTCACAAATTGACTGGCCAACTCATCTAGGCGTAGGATTGTATTTTCAGTTAGGTCTTTGACCAGCTCTTCTACTTTGGTCGCCAGATAAGGATGTGCCTCTTGTAGGTAAGGCAAATGGTTATACAGTTTATTTGTCGCTACTATTAGCTGCTCTAAATGCGCCGTTGGTGTTTTTGATAGCAGTATGGCCAGATGGTGACCCTGTCGATTGATATCTAAGGGCAGATCATAGTTTATAGTGACGACGGGTTCTGCAGCCACATCAACGGCAGAAACTTTAATGGCATCGAAGCTATCGAGTTGCGACTTCGGTGTATTTGGAGCTGTTGTATTTGAGGCTGTCTGTTTATTGTCTAGGTGTGGCTTGTCGGTTTTACGCTCTTGTGACTCAATTAACTTATTTGAGTTTAGGGCTTTGTTTGATAATTGAGCCGTCCAATATAAAGTGACAAGCGAAGTAAGGCCCAGTGCGGTAAATACACCGCCTGAGAATAACGCAACAAACGAGACTATCCCAATGACCCCGACACTATTATTTAAAGCAAGGGCTTTGTCTTTATAATTGAATGAATCGCTGAGACGGTAGCTGCCATATAGCAAGGTCGCTATATAAGGCACGCCCAATACAACCCCCATTGTGACGCCCCAAGATGCGATAATGGCGTATATAACCAAGCTTATGGCACTAAACTTTAAGCCAGCTTTAAAATTATCAACGTTGGCTATAAGCGCAGTTTGTGAGTCACTTGAGGTTGCTACCTCATAACGGTTGTCAGAAGTTGTTGTTAAGGCAGACCCATCCCTGAGCATCCATATGGCCAGTTTGTGATCGACAGTAGCTTTAACATTATCATTAGCATCATGCGCCGTCTTAAGCCTTAACAATTCTATATCGTCTGTCACATGCCCAAACGCCTTCAAACGCTCGTTTTGCCATGTCGTTAAAGTCTCTGATAATTCGGTTATGCCATTGTTTTCAAAATAGCGGATTAACCGCTCTTTACTGAGCAATAGCTCATAGTACGGTTTAAATTTTGCCAAATATAAATAGCCATCAACTTTTACTTGATTGGCAATCTTTCTTAGAGCATAGGCCGTTTCTGCATTCACCCCTTCACCGCTAAGATAAGAATCGGCAGTGGTTATAACGTCATTAGAGATGCGCGGAGAAGGATCAAAGTAGTCGAAAAATACCTTGATGGAGCTTGAAAAGGCAGACGGCGGTAGGTTGGCAAGTGATAGTTTTTGCAAAAATATGGGTTTACGATAGCTTTCTAACGCATAATAGATGGCTTGGGTGAGATCGTACAAACGCCGTCTGTCCCTAGCTGTCGCTGTGCTATCTTGAAACACCACATATAGCTCAGGCAATACCACTTGCTGCAAATCGTCGAGTAAATGCTGCCAACATACCAATGGACTAAACTTTGCATCAATATTTGGGTTCGATAATATCTGCTGATGTAGATTCACTATCGTTTTGGATAGCTGGGTTAATAATGCATTATAAGCGGTGGCCTGCTTTCGTGTAATGGCATCTGATGCCGCCTTACTCACTGGGTTTTTAGACAAATCTTTGGAGAGCATACGCTGACATCTCTAATCCTGTAGTTATATTCTTATAACAATATACCGCTTTTTATGGGTTAGGGTATATCTTATTTGGTGATACCGCTATTAATCCCAGTGCTTAAGTAGTTGGTCAATATACTGCTAAAACGGGTTAATAAAATATTATACAGATAAGCTTGCTGCTTGATTACAGGACCAACATGGTTACGCAGAATTGGGTTGTTCGTCCTACCATTAGAAATCAAAATCTATTACCTGAATATTTTTCTACCTTAACTTAAGCGTCATCAAACCGAGTACCACCAGTAAAATGGCCACAATCCAAAAGCGTACCACAACTTGGGTTTCTTTCCAGCCCAGCTCTTCAAAGTGATGATGTAAAGGCGCCATCAATAGCACACGTTTGCCGCGTAGTTTAAAAGACCCCACTTGCAATATCACCGATACCGCTTCTGCCACAAATAGACCACCCATGATGGCAAAAGCAATCTCTTGGCGTGTCATCACCGCCATTGTTCCAAGCATCGCTCCAAGTGCTAGTGCGCCTACGTCGCCCATAAAGACTTGGGCAGGATGGGCGTTGAACCATAGAAAACCTAACCCCGCGCCTATCATGGCAGCACAAACGATTGTTACCTCTGAATTATAAGCAATATAAGGAACATGCAGATACTCTGAGAATCTGACATCCCCAGATACATAAGCAAAAGCACCTAATCCTGCGGCAACAAATACCACAGGCAATATTGCCAAGCCATCCAAACCATCGGTTAGATTTACCGCATTGGATGACCCATTGATGACGAAGTAAGTAAAGATGATGAACCCTATGCCCAGAGGAACGGCTGAAAATGGAATCATCCAATTTTTAAAGACGGGAATTAGTAAATCTTGCATTGCTCGTGTGGTCGCAACATCTGGCTGCTGTGTGGCAATATAATACAATGAGACGCCTACAAATAAAGCTCCTATCGATAACCAAAAATACTTTTTACGAGCAATGAGACCTTTAGGGTCTTTATATTTGATTTTTAGCCAGTCATCTGCCCAGCCTACACCGCCAAATATAAGCATAACGATGATTAATATCCAAACGTACGGGTTGGCGAGATCAGCCCAGCACAAGGTAGCAAAGCCTATTGAGCTTAAAATCAGCACCCCGCCCATCGTAGGCGTACCTGTTTTGGCCAAATGTGATTTTGGACCATCATCACGTACGGCTTGTCCGTACTTTAAGCGTCGTAAATATCGAATAGTACGCGGGCCTAAAACAAGGCTGGATGTTAGGGCGGTGATCACCGCTAGCAATGCACGTAAGGTAAGAGAAGAAACCGCTGAAAACGGTGAATAGAATTGACTTAACCAACTGTCAAATAACCAATATAACACCGCTTACTCCTCAATTACTTTTAATTTCTTATCACTCATAAATTTTAATGGCTAGTTGAATGACGTATGAATAAGTCTTGGTTTGCCCAAAATTAAAACGCTAACTCTTTAAAAACTAATTCTTAGAAAGCTAACTATTACAACGCTAATGATGGAAACACGAACTTTAATTATCGCAATAAATGGCCGCGGATTAAACAAATCACATCTATTTCACTAAAAAAACACAGTAACAAACCCTGATATAAATACGCATCCCTTTATATACAGTTTTTAGGTGCTGATTTGGCGCTACAGTGTTATAAGACACCGATAAATAGTGATGATATCTAGATCAAAGCGGGGTCTTGCACTAAGTCATTTATAAGTGTTTCCATTGTGGCGCTACGAGACCCTTTAAATAATAAGGTGCACGTCTGTCCCTTATCTCTTTTCGCAATTAGCACATTATATAGATGCTGATATAATGCCGCTTTGATTTCAAAAGCGTGTGCAATCATTACACCACTGGATGCTGGATTTGAACCTACTGGCGGCATAGCGTCTGCGTCAGATGCTATTACCGATTGCTGACTATCAGAAATTGAGCTATTAGACAGCGCACCGCTTACCGTATCTGCAGCAAATTCGCCCACACATAACAACATATCCACTGATTTGTTCGCAATGGCTTGACCTAGCTCAAAATGTTCGCGCTGTGCGGCATCTCCAAGCTCTCCGATGTCACCCAGTATCAAAATTTTAAATCCTTGCTGGGCTGCCAATACTTCTGCAGCAGCGCGTACTGAGTTAGGGTTGGCATTGTAGGTGTCATCAATAATATGATGTCGACCCAATGTTTGACGCCCCAAACGGCCTTTGCTAGATTCTGACTGATTTAAACCTGCCACAATGGTGTCAAGCTCAATACCTACTGAATAGGCACAAGCTGCAGCCGCAAGCGCATTACTAACATTATGTAGTCCCGCCATCGGCAGGTTTACAGGCAAGGCGGTAACGTTAGTACTGATGCTGCCAACACTACCGTTATCGTTGTCGTTGTCGTTGTCGTTGTCATTGTTGTCATCATCACTATCAGCCTTGTCACTGCTAGTGATCTTATTACTGTTGCTGGACTTATTAAAGACGTTTTCAGCACGCATTATAGAGGATGAGACCTGTAGCGTAAATGCGCAATGCGTTGCGGATGCGTCAATGTCAGTAGCAAAGACATCTGGCGTATCGCTCAATGTCGATAATGCATCTGGTTGAGCGCCAAAATAAACAACATTTTGTGTATATTGTTTGGCAGTTTTGGCAAGATCGTCTTTATAGTCATCATTAAAAGGTACTACCGCCACTGCATCTGCGGTTAAGGGCTGATAAATCTCGGCCTTAGTTTTGGCGATATTATCTCTACCCCCAAATTCGCCCAAATGAGCCGTACCTATGTTTAAAATACAGGCCACGTCAGGTTTGACCATATCAGCAGTGTAGGCGATTTCACCGACATGATTGGCGCCCAATTCTAATACAGCATAGCGGTGCTGATCTGACAACTCCAATAGCATCATAGGCACGCCGTAATCATTGTTTAGATTACCGCGTGTTACTAAAGTTATTATGCTCTGAGTCTGAGATACAGCTTTTTGTGAAACAGTATCTTGAGATACGGTTTGGGCAAGATTATCGCCAGATTCAAACGAGTCGTTTACTGATACGTTGCGGCTATCTTGCTTCGCCAGTTTGAACTGCTGCTGATAAAAAATATTGCGTAGCATTTCTTTGACCGTAGTTTTACCGCTTGAACCAGTAATGGCGATAATTCTTAAATCTTTATGCTGCTCGCGGCGATAGGCCGCAATGTGACCAAAAGCTAGGCGGGTATCATCAACTTTTAACTGCGCAATAGAGACATTGGGATCAATACGACTGACAATAACAGCCACGGCGCCTTTATCGGCTGCATCACTTACGAACTGATGACCATCAAATTTATCCCCTACGATGGCCAAATATATATCACCTGACTTAATCTTTCGCGTATCGGTGATGATACGGGTGGCTTGAATGTTAGTGTGTTGACTACCGCCGCTCCATTGCCCGTTTAGCGCATTCGTCGCGGCCAATAGGTGATCGTTATCCCAAACAAACAAACCGGAGTCCGTTTCAGTCATTGAAGAGATATTAGAAGTATTAGAGATATTAGAGGTAATTAGGCTATTAGGCATATTAGGAGTATGAGTGCTGTTGTTTTTACTGATATTTTTACTAGATTTGATAGGGTTATGATTGCTGATTGAGTGGTGACTATTGTTATTGTCCGCTGATGTCATCTTACTGGTTTCTCATATGATTAGGACGATGTATGGTTGATTTATGGTTGTCATAGCCACATTCACTAAGTACTGTGGTTAGTTTAAATAGACCCTATGCTTTAAGTGCGTTTTTCAAAACTTCGCGATCATCAAAGTCATAACGTACACCTTTGATTTCTTGATAGGTTTCATGACCCTTACCGGCAATCACGACGATGTCTTCTACACCTGCGTGCGCTACTGCAAATGCAATCGCTTTTCTGCGGTCAGCTATAACGTGCGTTTTAGCATGCTGTATATCACTCATACCTTGCTGCATGTCGTTTAAAATAAGTAAAGGATCTTCACTACGCGGATTGTCTGAGGTCAGAATCACTTTATCAGCTACTGAAAGCCCCGCCTGCGCCATAAGTGGCCGCTTACCGCTATCACGATCCCCGCCACATCCAAATAAGGCCCATAACTCCCCTCGGCAATGTAACTTCAAGCTATTAAGAACTTGGGTTAAGGCATCTGGCGTATGTGCATAATCAATAATAAACACACCTTGATTATTTGGTTGTTCTGAATTCGTTTCTGAACTCGTTTCTAAATTAGGCTGTTCTAATTCAACACGCTGCATTCGCCCGCTTGCCCCTTGTAGCTGAATCACCAGCTGCGGCATGGCTTTTACATCAATCCCTAGGGCAAGACCCGTCTCCATTGCCGCCAATACATTTGCGACATTAAATCGTCCTAACAAAGGGCTGTGAACCTGCATAGTACCATCAGGCGTATCAATTTGTATATCCACCCCTTTTAAGCTTGGTCGTATATCTTTTGCAATGAAGTAAGCATCTATTGAATTTGTATCAGCTTTTCTTATAGCGTCACTATTGTTGTTAGCGATTTTGCCCAGACCAGAGTTTGCATCGAGACTATACACCCATACCTTGAGATTTGACTCAGAGGCTGTCTTTATCATTAAGGGCGCAAACTCATCATCACCATTAATAATGGCATGGGTTAATAGTGGAAAGTAGTTTTTATCAAACAAACGCGCTTTGGTTTTGGCGTAGTCATCCATATCGGGATGGTAATCTAGATGATCTCGACTTAGATTCGTATACACTGCTACTGAGACAGGCACGCCTTGTAAGCGCTGCTGATCCAAACCGTGTGAACTGGCTTCTAAGCATAAGACTTCTATGCCCTCGTTTTGCATTTGACGTAAAAAGCTCTGTACTGCCAAGGCATCTCCAGTGGTATGGCTGGCTTGAATCAAGTGATTTAAGCGGCCATTGCCAGCCGTACCCATCACGGCGGTATCAGATATGCCTTCAACCCCAGACTTTTGGCACAATTGTGCGATAAGCTGTGTAATTGTGGTTTTGCCGTTGGTCCCAGTCACGGCAACAACCAAAGGCAACTGATTTGCCAAATCTTCAGCAGAGTTAATCGTCGCAAGTTGATCTGACGGCAGTAGACTCAGCTGTATTAAGGTACCAAGAACTTCGCGTAGTCTGGGCACCACTATTATTGGACAGGTATTTTTATGCTGTGTGGGCTTATTTGCATCTTTCAAATAATCGCCACTGTTTGAATCTTTATCTAAAGAGACACCCAAACTTTCAGCGTCTATTTCAGTCAGGATAAATGCCGCTTGCTTTGAGGCAGATTGCGCATACTGCTTGCTTTTTTCAATGGGCTGAGTATGGCTTTTTAATAACACAAACGCTCGTTTGGATTGAGTTGATGCTTGAATTGGCTGAAGTGGCAAATTGGACTCACTTTGAGCTACATTGCGACTGTCTAAGACAAACTCAGAAAATTCAATAGTTTCAGCCTCATCTGGGCTGAGTTGACTAAGTAGGGCTTCGAATATAGGCGTATGATTGGGCAATACTCGCATCGCAACCTGTATTATCTCAATTAACGTATGCCCACCCTTTGAAGACTGGGGTGCAGAGGGCTTGGAGATAAGGGCGTCATTTGAAATATTGATCACCATACAGTTACCTTAGTCGTTACCACTTAATTTATTTGGTCGTTGCGTTTATCGGTTCGTTGCGTTTATTGGTTCGTTACGTTTATTTAGTCGATACCGCTCCATTAGATAGAATCGTTTTGGATAGCGGGTTAATTTGGGTAGCCGATTAATCAAGGTAGACGTTTAGTATAATCGCATTGATTGGTCATATAATACGTAGTATTAGTATTAGTATTAGCGATTAAAAAATGGCTTATCATAAGTAGCTTATGACACAAAAGGCAAACCCATCTTTTTTACATTTTAAACTACTGCTGAGCATTTAAAGAGCTATCCAGTAACGGTTTATCAAGAGGAACATTATATAAACGAAGCGCCTCTTGCATAACGTTTTTGAATACAGGCGCTGCAACCAAACCTGCATAGTAAGTCTTACGAGGGTCTTCTACCAATATAACGGTCGCCAGTCGCGGATTAGACACAGGCGCTATGCCCGCGAAAACCGTTCGGTACTGATCGCTATAATACCCGCCACTTGGATTAACACGTCGAGAAGTCCCCGTTTTACCTGCCACACGGTACCCATCTATTGCTGCTCTAGTGCCTGTACCACCTTTTTGAGTCACCGTTTCCATCATTTTGACCACTGACATTGCCTGATCTTCACTGATGATGCGTTTACCCGGTACTTTTTGGTCTTGCTTGATTAAGGTCAAAGGATGCATAACTCCGCCTGCACCTAATGCGGCATATGCTTGGGCGATTTGAGCCAAAGTAACCTGCAAGCCATAGCCATAGCTTAAAGTTGCTCGGCGTGAGGTTTCTTTCTCTTTTGGTGTAGGCACTATTCCTGACTGCTCCCCAGGGAATTGCAGTGCGGTTTTGGTGCCAAAGCCAAATTTCTTTTGCATACTGGTAATGCCGTCTGGCGGTAGCGATAATGCAATTTTAGTCGAGGCCACGTTACTGGATTTTTGAATCAAAGTGGCCATATTGATGGTGCCTAAATTATTATGATCGCGGATCGTGTAGCCCCTGACTCTTATCGAGCCTGGACTGGTATTTATTAACGAATGCTCCGTGTATTTGCCCGAATCTAATGCTGCAGCGACGGTAATAGGTTTCATTACAGACCCAGGTTCGAACACATCAAGCACCGCACGGTTTCGCTGATTATTACCTGTCATCTCGTTTAGGTTGTTATTGTTAAATGCAGGCCATGTTGATAAGGCAAGCACCTCACCTGTATGCACATCCACCACCATACCTGTCGACCATCGTGCTTCTTGCACACGCCCTACACGCTCAAGCTCTTTATATAACAAGTATTGCAGACGTGAATCAATAGACAACGTCACATCTTCACCCGGAATCATGGGTTTGATCTGTTCAAGCTCTTCAATACTATGTTGATAACGGTCTTTTAGAATTAAAACCTTGCCATCTTCGCCAGCAAGCTTGCTTTGATACTGCCGCTCGATACCAGCACGGCCTTCATACCCACTCTCAGGATCATTAGCGTTATAACCCATAAATCCTAAAAGCTGCGCATTAGGCTGCGGCTGCGGGTAATAGCGCCTAAATTCTTGTTTTTCATACACCCCTTTAAAATCCAGCGCCATAACGGCATCTGCAATCTCGGGCGTTACTTTATTAAGAAGCGGTACATAGTGAGAACCGGCGCCTTTAGGTAAAGCTGCTTTGACCACATCTTCATCGTCATAAGCGATATTGTCTTTTATATCTACAGCGCGCTCTAAGCGCTCTAACGAGACGCCCGAAGCATTTGCTAATCGTGCCAAATCCATACTCTCTAATCGGGTATGTAAGCGCTCTAGTGCGGTGGGATTGTTTTTATTAATCTCAATGCGTCTGAGCAAATCATAATATGCCAATGCATAATCATGCGGACTAAAAGAAACACTAGATAATGGCGCGCTAATAGCAAGGGGCTGATTGTTTCTATCGGTAATCATACCACGATATGATCGCTGGGTACGCTCGCTTGTGATAATCTGATTGCCCTTCGCCATAAGCTCATCTGCTTTGAATATTTGTAGCTGGAATGCCCGAGTCACCAGTGCTACAAGCAACAAGAAGGCGATCAACCACACCACATGGAAACGGGTTTTATCATCTTCAACACCGCCTCGAGTCGTTGCCCCGCCTTTTTTACCAAAGAAGGGTTTGCCGCGCTGCTTGATACTGGTATAAGGGGCGCTACTGTCGTATTCTTTTTGCCAGAATTTTAATTTTCCCAGCTTTTTGGGGGCAGTGTTTTTGCCAGTGGTTTTGGATCTAGTGTTACTTTTATTATTACCTTTAGCGCTACTTTTTTTAGAAGTTGAGCTAGCTTTAGCTGTGGTCAAAGGTTCGGTGACCTTACCGTGCATAGGCTGGCTATCGACTTTTGAGCGTTTAGCTGATGTGGACTTTTTGCGTTTGATTGTGGTCTTAGAAGGCTTTTTACTCATCTTGGCCTCCTTGGGTCAGCTCATCTGATTGCTGCATGGTGATTCGGTCGTCAACGTTTAGCCTGTCCCCTTGAGTTGATGCCATCGGCTGTAGAATAAGCTTATCTTTTGTTGAGGGTGAAAACATACCAAGCTGGGTAACAGCACGGCTTGCAATTTGCGGAGTGGCGCTAAAGGTTTGCTGCTCAATAATTAATCGCTGATTCTCAATTTGTAAATTACGGTGAGCAACCTTCATTTTTTGCAATTTCATATAGTCATTATGGTATTGCTGTACCTGTTCAGCGGTTAATACAGCGGTCCAAATAATGCCCACTGCTAACACAAACATAACCAAGGGATAAATACGATTGGCACGAAACCGATTCGCTAGAATATCTGTTAATTCTAGCGATGCTGAGTCTTGATCGTCTTGGATCTGTTTATTACGGTCTGTCATATGCTTTATGTTAGCGCTTTTTTTTTGATGCGACGTACTTAATGACAGTGCAGCATCGTTTACTTTAGAGGACTTCATTGACTTAACCATATCACTCTTTGGAGGTCCTATCTTATGCTTTTTCCTCGCAATATCTGCATCTCAATCTCATTATCTAGCGATGATACAAACAAACGATTTAAAAACTCTATCAACACACGTAGTTTTTAGGGTCTGCTTAACAATACAAACTACGACTACCTGTTTGGTTTAAATTTCTGTATGCGTATTATATGGCGTATCAGTGCGTCTTGCTACTCTTAACCACGCGCTTCTTGAACGATTATTAACATTAACTTCTGCTGCACTTGGCGCAATACGTTTCGGCTTACTAAAATAGCGCGGCCGCTGCGGTGGCATAGGTAAACACTGATCTTCTGGATACTGTCCACGACTGTGACGCTGAAAAAACTGCTTTATGCGCCTGTCTTCTAAAGAATGAAAGCTAATCACTGCCAAATAGCCGTCCGTCGCGAGCAGCGGCAGGCTTTGTTCTAAAAAACTATCAATATCACCAAGCTCATTGTTAATAAAAATTCGCATGGCCTGAAAGCTTTGGGTGGCAGGATGTTTGCCTTTTTGCCATTTTGGGTGCGCCTGTTTGATCACCTCGGCAAGCTCAAGCGTCGACGTATAGCTATCCATATGTTTAATGGCCCGTGCGATACGCCGACTGTGGCGCTCTTCACCAAAATCATAAAGTACGTTTGCTAAGGTTTCCTCATCGACCGTTTCAAGCCATTCTCCTACCGACTGGCCTTGGCTCGTGTCCATGCGCATATCGATAGCGCCATCTCGCATAAAGCTAAAGCCGCGACTGCCATCATCTAACTGCGGAGACGATACCCCTAAATCTGCCAAAATACCATTAACTTGATTGACGCCATGTCGCTGCAAACAGTGGGTCATATTGGCAAAGCTATTATGAACCACCACCACCCGATTATCCACTTGTGCCAGCTGGTTTGCTACTTCAATGGCTTGCGGATCTTTATCAAAAACTAATAGCGTCGCATCTTCGCTTAAATAATTGAGCAATAGCTTACTATGACCACCTCGACCGAATGTCGCATCCACAAAAATACCAGAATGCATGGGCGTATCTTCATGTAGCGCTGTCTCCCCTATTACTGCGGCCACAGTTTCGTATAATAGCACTGTTTCATGGCTAAACTGCGCGGTTCTAGGATTGGCGTTAATGGGTTTGGATGAGTGCATGGTGATCTGATCAGCTCGCTGTAGGCTTGATATAAGCAGTATTTAATAGAGAGATTAAAAGTTATAAAAAATCATTAGTGTTTATACGTCTATACGACGTTTTTATATATTATTGGACATTTATGGACGTATTGGACAGTTACAATGGCCAATAGCAATTATTATAAGTGAATAGTTTAAATTATAGTTTCTATTATAAGTTTCTATTTCTACTTTATGTTTTTAGCAACCAAACTATTCATTATGGCAAGCTTACTCTACATGTCAAGGACAGCAATATAAGTTAACTTAAAATATAGTTTTCATTATTGTTTAAGTTTGCGAATCCAATTAGTGACACGCCGTCAACATAGGGCTTAAAAGCTTGAAATCAAACCTGCTATAATAGGCAAAACAACAATTAGGCATAAGCGCAATTACACATAAGCGCAATTTCATATAAGCACAATGAGACATAAGCACAACGTAATCGCTTACGTCTGCTTACTATACCGCCCCTAATCTAAATCTCGCAAATTTATACTCCCTAACCTCCAATAAAAGCTAAGAGAATTTTTATGACACAATCTGCCTCTAATCGCCCTATTAGAACCCGTATTGCACCCTCGCCTACAGGCTTTCCTCATGTTGGAACTGCCTATATTGCTTTGTTTAATTTAGCATTTGCTAAAGCTAACGGTGGCGAATTTATTTTGCGTATTGAGGATACAGATCAAAGCCGCTCCACCGAACAATCAGAAAAAATGATTTTAGATGCGCTGCGCTGGACAGGTCTTGACTGGGCAGAAGGTCCCGATATTGGCGGTCCTCATGCGCCTTATCGTCAAAGTGAACGTACTGATATCTACAAAAAATACGCTCAAGAGCTGCTCGATAAAGGTCATGCATTTCGCTGCTTTGCCACTGCCGAAGAGCTCGATGAGATGCGTAAAGAACAAATCGCCCGTGGTGAAAACCCACATTACGACGGCCGCTATGCACATCTACCCAGAGAGGAGTCTGACAAAATGGCTGCCGAGGGCAAGCCTTTTGTTATTCGTATGAAAGTGCCTACAGATGGTGTCTGTAAGGTTCAAGACATGCTACGTGGCGAAGTCGATATCCCTTGGGAGCAAGTAGATATGCAAGTGCTTCTAAAAACAGATGGATTGCCCACCTACCATCTTGCAAACGTGGTAGATGACCATTTAATGGAAATCACTCACGTCATCAGGGGTGAAGAATGGCTTAACTCAGCACCTAAGCACCAGCTGTTATATGACTATTTTGGTTGGGAGATGCCAACGCTATGTCATATGCCCCTACTACGTAATCCTGATAAATCCAAACTATCAAAACGCAAAAACCCAACGTCGATCACTTATTATCGTGATGCCGGTGTGTTGCCAGAAGCGCTACTAAACTATTTAGGGCGTATGGGCTATTCTATGCCAAATGAAGAGGAGCAGTTTACGCTTGATGAAATGATAGATAGCTTTGATATAAAGCGTGTTTCACTGGGCGGGCCTATCTTCGATATTGAAAAACTAAACTGGCTTAATGCAGAATACCTGCGTGAATTGTCGCCTGAGGCGCTTAAACATAAAATCTTAGACTGGGCGAATGATTCTGATAAATTAACCGCCATCGCCGCTGCCATTCAACCGCGTATTCATTTGTTATCTGATGCGGTAAATTGGGGCGGCTTTTATTTCCAAAATCTACCCGATATTGCCTTAGAAGATTTTGAACATAAGACATTGACACCTGAGCAAATTATGGAAATTTTGCAATTAGCGACATGGAAGTTAGAAGCGCTACCCGAATGGACAGAAGACAATATCTTTAAAACCCTTAAAGGTTTGAGCGGTGCCTTAGAAATTAAACTGCGTGACATGATGGCGCCTTTCTTTATCGCCATCGCAGGTAGCACCTCCTCTACGCCGGTCATGAACTCAATGTACATTATTGGCGCAGACATGACCTTAACTCGCTTACGTCACGCCGTTGAAGTACTAGGCGGCCTCGGTAAGAAAAAACTTAAAAAACTTGAAAAACGCGCCAGTGAGTTACCTGACTTTTTAGCGGAGTAATGCTGACTGAGTAAGCTTTGTGTTTGACTTTATGGTTTAGACTTATGGTTTAGACTGATGGTTTAGACTTGTATTTAAGACTTTGTCTTCTAAACTTTGTAGGATTAGAATTACCATTTGATCGATCATACATACAATATAGTTAGCGAAATACTAAACGGTTACGGTGTTAACCCCGGTCGCCTTACTATAATAGTACTTGCACTAAGTTGACTTGTAACCATTTTATGTTTCTTTGACTATAGCTTATCTTTATAAGCTTATTTAGCACAATCTTATTCAACCCTGCGCATGGGACGTACATAGTGTGTCCCTTGTTTAGGTTTAATATTTCCTGAATTAAAATAAACCGTTAGCGGTGTGCCATCAACATCGCGGCTGCTGGACCAATAACCATGGAACATGGCCTCTTGAGTATTCGGGAAAACATTACTCTTGATCGCCGGTTGGATATAACCACTGGTGCAGCCCATTTCCACCTCTGCTGACTCTCCGGAGGTCAGCGGTATGGTGTAGCTTGAGTCATACCCTTCACTACAATAAATCAGCGACTGTAATGCCTCTATATTAGGCAGCTCCCATTCATATAATCCGACATAACTTACTTTATTAAGCTGTTCGACCCGCTGCCCAGCTTCTTCTAAAGTTAAGGTCTTACCACTACCTTGGCACGTATTACCATCCCATTCTTGTCCTAAGGTACAGCGCATCCACATTATGCCCGTCTTCTCATCGATGACTACACCATTATCATAAGCCGTATACTGATCAATTTTGGTTGAAGGACTGTTTGGCTCAACAGGTTCAGGTTCAGGTTCTGGTTCTGGATTAGGTTCAGCAGCCTTATCCTCATCTTCATTTGGCACCTGTGACTCAGTGGTATCAGGCTTTAAGACGATATAAGGCAAAGCAAACTGTACGATACCTAAAATACCGACAATGATACCAATGATCCAAAAAGCACTTTGTAGCCTTGCTTCGCCTCGCTGCTTATCGTTAGGGCACTTATTTACGTCGTACATGACACCTTCTTATCGTTGATCACAGTATTCTATATTACAGTATATAAAAACAGGTTTAAACTCTGCAGTTGAGCTATTTGATCTATAAAGTTAATAAGATAATGTGGGTTGATTTACTCACATATCTTTAGATACTTCGCTACCACGGTATCCATACCCTGCTGGATACATTCAACCGTAAAGGCATGCCCAATAGACACCTCTGCCACCTCACCTAATGTTAAAAAGGTCGTCAAATTATCTAGATTTAGGTCATGACCTGCATTGACTCTAAGGCCATTTTGATTACCCAGCGCAATGCTCTGTTGATACTTATTTTTGATGGTATCATAATCACCGCTAGCATGCTGGCGCGCCCACTCTTCGGTGTATATCTCTACTGCCGTAAGCTCACTGTCTATCGCCGCTTGAATTTGGTTTAGATCAGGATCAACAAATACCGCACAGCGTACACCGATTGCGCTAAGCTCTTGGCTAAGCTTAGATAAAAATGTTTTGTGCTGGATAATATCATAACCATGATCTGAGGTGAGCTGATCGACACTGTCGGGCACTAGGGTACATTGATGCGGTTTGAGCTCTTTAATCATGGCCAAAAACGTGGCGTTCGGATTGCCCTCTACATTAAGCTCAATATCAGGATAATCTGCTAAGTGCGCTTTGATATCATAAACATCTTGATAGCGTATATGACGTTCATCTGGCCTTGGATGCACTGTAAACCCTTTGACTCCTAGATCTATCAGCTTTTGCACAAAATACAGCAAATTGGGATAATCTGTGCCTCTAGAATTACGAATTAATGCAAGCTTATTTAAATTGACGCTAAACAAGGTGCTCATACCGTCTCCACGTATGTCGTATAGTTATTATAAAATAGTTATTATTAGAAAAAATAAATGGATTTAACGAGGTTTGTGACATAACAATTAATGTTTTATAAAACCTAAATCGTTTGACAGTTTAAACTATGTTATAACAAATCATTATATAATTATGTATATTAACTGATAAAATAATGCTAGATATTAGGGTCTGTTGAACATTCAAATATGTAACTGGCGGCGGTAATTTTTTAGGCAATATGCAGGGAAATTTTAGACACTTAGTTATTCTAACTTATAACTATTATTCATAAACAGTCACCATATATTGATAAAAAATAGCCTCTGCCAGTTCCATGAATCAATTCTATACAGCCCCTAGTATGTCTTAATTTAAATTTGTCCTTGTAAACCTCATATCAATAGTATCTGAACATTTAAGCACTTGTGAAACAAGTAAAACATTATGAATACTATAAATAATCAACGCGATGAACTAAAAAAACTTACTATTACTCATCCTCGTAGTGTAGAGCATCTGGTTGTGGGTAACGATACGCAAGATGGTGCTGGCGTTAAGCTTACGCGAGTACTGACACAAGACTTACAGCAGCGTCTTGATCCGTATTTAATGTTAGATAATTTTAAAAGTGACAATCCTAATGATTATATTGCTGGGTTTCCCAATCATCCGCATCGAGGGTTTGAGACGATTACTTATATGATTAGTGGACGTATGCGCCATAAAGACAGTGCGGGAAATGAAGGCCTGCTTGAAAAGGGCGGCGTCCAATGGATGACCGCGGGTAAAGGGGTTATACACTCAGAAACTCCCGAACAAGAAGATGGCGTTATGGAAGGCTTTCAGCTATGGCTAAACTTGCCTGCAAAAGATAAAATGAATGACCCGTGGTACAAAGACTTTCAAAATGCAGACTTACCCAAGTTTACAACCGATGCAGGCGTAAAGGTCACCGTTATTGCTGGAGAGTCTCATGGCGTTACAGGTGCAGTAACTCGGAAAATTACCCAGCCGACTTACTTAGACATCCACCTGCCTGCAGGTACAAGCTTTAGCCATCTTATACCGACTACTCATAATGCATTTGTCTTTGTATATCGTGGAATTTCTCGCATTAATGAGCAGTTAATACCACTTAAAAACATGGCAATTTTACAAAATGATATGCATGCAGATGGTGTGGTAATTGAAGCAAATGACAATACGGATACCCGAGTAATATTGGTCACAGGTAAACCGCTAAATGAACCCATTGTTCAATACGGTCCATTTGTGATGAATAATAAACAACAGATCATGCAAGCAGTCAACGACTTTCAACAAGGACGGTTTGGAGAAGGTGCTTAGGATTCAATTTTAGATTCTTTAATAGCCAAACAGATTAAATTAGAATCAATTTAAAAAAACGCTTGACAACCTAGCCCTTCTTACATAAAATACGCCCACTCTTGACAAGGGGCTATAGCTCAGTTGGTAGAGCACTTGCATGGCATGCAAGGGGTCAACGGTTCGACTCCGTTTAGCTCCACCAATTCTTATCGCTAAGAATTTTGTTAAAAGTATTCGTTGTATTACCCGTTGATTCGCTCATATCTTTTGGATATAATGCTGCATCAACAGCACCAACGTAAGCACCTAGGCAATGCTCATTTAGTTATAAATGTTAGCACCTTACGTTGTAAAATATTTCATGTTTACATGATATTGTGTCCCGTTCGTCTAGAGGCCTAGGACCCCGCCCTTTCACGGCGGTAACAGGGGTTCGAATCCCCTACGGGATACCACCTATTCTGTTTGTGTTTATCTAGTATAAATATAAACAACTAAACCTCCAATCAAATTGATTGGAGGTTTTTTTATGCGAGATTGTTCTGACTATCGATCAGCTAACTTATCCGTTATATTCAAAGCGTTGTATGTCAAAACACTTTAACATTTAAAATAACTAATGCTTAAAGTGATTTAAAGTTCTCCATAAATATCCCAAAACATATCTAATTTATACCTAACATAACATTATATTTACATTAAGCGCAGTTGGTATACATTTCTTGGCATATCCTTACTAAACTATATTTCTTTTCTCGTTATCTATTGATAACATTCGCAATTATAGATATATGGGTTTGTGCGCTCGTTACCTTGACTCTGTATTGATTAATCTATACATATTAATTTTTAAGTCATTTAGACGACGCATAAGTTTAATAATTTTAAGATTAATTTTAGAAGAGATATTGCGGTCTGCTATTTATAAGAATCTTATATTAAATTAATTCTTTGAATAGTTCCAATATAACAAATCTCTTTATTAATTCAATTAAAAGGATAATAAAAATGACACCTTCATATCGTCCTCAAAGACGCCCATCATGGCGTGGCGTAATTGCAGGTCTCTTAATGGGACTGATTGTGGTTATGGCTATGGTTGCTTTAGCCTTAGTATTAAGTTCATTCTTACCCTTTAGCTTGCAAGGTACAAGTATAGCGGCTGGTATATATGCTGCTATCACGGCATTAGTCAGCGCTTATGTCGCTGGTTATTTCGCGGTAAAATACTCAGCACCAGAAGCTTTATTTGGTGATGGCACTGAGATTGATCCAAAAGATGCCACATTGACCGGCATGCTAACTGCTGCCACTATGGTAGTCTTAACCTCAGTAATGGCGCTAAATGGCGCAACTAACATCATTTCATCAACAACTAGTGCTGTCGGTAGTACGGTAAGCTCTGTTGCTAGCACTGCAGCAACTGCGACTGGTGGCGTTGCTACTGCTGTCGGTACTGCAGCTCAGCAATCTGATGTTAACGTTCAACAAGAAGCGCAAAACATCTATAACCGTTTAACGGGTGATATTAGTCGTAGCGATGTTGAAGGCTGGTTGGCCAAAAACACGCAAGGTTTAGATCAAGAACAGATCAATGCTTCGACAACAGTTATTGCAAACTTAGTAAATGAGCAAAAAGCAGAAGTTCAGTCGCTTGATTTCACTAATCTTGAAACGTGGAAGAACCTTAACGATATTGCTAAAAATCGTTTGAATGACATTCAGCAAACACTTGAAAGTCAAGAAATTATTAACCGTCTTCAAGCTGCCGGTCTTTCTGAAGCTGAAGCACAACAGGTTCGTACAGAAGTTGTGGCGTCATACAATGACTACAAAACTCAGACTCAAGACATGATTATGACTGCTGAACAAAAAGCGAATCAAGCATTAAACACTGCCGAAGATTATGCACGTAAAGCAGCGTTATACTCAGGGCTGTTTTGGTTAATCAGTACTCTATTGACATTCATCGCAAGTACTATGGGTGCTCGTAATGCTGCAGCTAACTATCGCTTAGATAAGCCTATCATTACTTTAGGTGACAATGTACGCTAAGCCATAGACGATATTCAAAGAAATCTAAAATGGTTACAAGGTAACCGAGTGCAAGTACTACTATAGTAGGCTGAAGGAGGTTAACACTGTAACCGTTTAGTATTTCGTTGAATATAAATTTAAAATTGTTAGTTTGATTGTCTAGTAATAATATAAAATAAGCGCTCAGTTAGAGCGCTTATTTTTTTAGTTTAATTTAGTCCAATCTAATACCGATAATGGCTGGAATACCTTGACGTACCACTTCAATAGTTACTACCCCTTCATCAGGCAACTGCTTAAGTGCGGATACAAAGTCATCAATACTATTAATAGACTTTTGATGGAAATTGGTAATTAAATCACCTGGTCTTAGACCTGCACGTGCTGCAAGCCCTGTAGGATCAACCTCAGTAATTAGCACCCCGCCACTACCAAGCTGCGCTTGATTCTCTTTAGATAATGCCTGTATACGTAAGCCCAAACGAACTTGAGGAGTATTAGCTTGCGCCATACTATCTTCACTCATATCAGTTGGCGCCGCTTTGAGTACACCACTTGCACTAAGCTGTTTTCCTTTACGAATTAATTTTGCATTAAATCTATCATTGGGTTTAGCACGGTTAATAATATTAATCACATCGTTCGACTCTAATACCGTACGCCCATTAAACTCGGTGATAATATCACCGGCTTTAAATCCTGCGGCTTCGGCAGGCGAGTCAGGAGTCACCTTAATGAGTAAAGCACCCTGCGGTTTAGCTAAACCATAGGCTTCTGCTAGATTACGGTCGATATCTTGTGGGAATATGCCCAAATAAGCACGTATAACCTCGCCATTGTTTTTGAGCTGCTTATAAATATCCATAGCCTCATTAATGGGTATGGAAAACGACAGTCCCATATAGCCACCTGTACCGCTAAATATTCGTGAGTTAATCCCAATAACTTCACCACGGCGGTTAAATAAAGGTCCGCCTGAGTTACCTGGATTTAACGCCACATCGGTCTGTATAAAAGGGACACTGGTCTCACGAGAGAAATTTCGCGACTTCGCGCTAACGATACCTGCTGATGCCGAATAATCAAACCCAAATGGTGATCCAATGGCCAGAACAGGCTCGCCAACTCTGACTTTACTAGAATCGCCTGTGGGTATCTTGTAGTAAGGTTTTATTGGATTCTCTTTAACCTTTAACACCGCCACATCTGAGCGTTCGTCGCTACCTACTAACGTGGCATCAAGTTCGGTGCGATCGTTTAAACTGACGGTAATATTATCGGCGCCTGCGATAACATGATGGTTGGTCAATATATATCCATCGGTAGTCACAAAAAAGCCAGTACCATAACTATATTCAATAGCAGGTGCCGTTTGAGCGCCTGGTATGCGAACTCTATCGCCAAAAAATTGACGTAGCAATTCGGCAGTTTGTGCTTTAGCAAGCTCTTCTTGGCTAACTTGTTTGGTGACGTTGATACGCACCACACTTGGAGATACTTGTTCGACCAGCTCAGAGAAGTCTGTTGCTATTACGGCTGCTTGCGCAGAATTCGAGACTAAGGGCGTTAGCGTTAACGCTGCCGTACCGATTAATCCTGATCCTATCACGCCGGTACCTATTAAACCTGAACTGCTCATGGCGAGTAATGAGCTCACACTTATGGCTTTGAACAGGCGTTGGCTATTGTATGCCATTGCGTTTAATAAAGAAGGGGGACGTTTGGTAGGTGCCTGTGACGCTTGCGTTATGCATACGCGATGCTGTTTAGGCATGTTATGTTTGATAGCTGTCTCCTTAAGCATAAAGTTGGTTTTTTTCATTATAATTTCTCCGCCCTAGATTAGCGCCGATATTTCATGTTATGTAAATAAAGGATCGAGAAAAGGGGTAGTGATTTTACTTTACCTTATAGTATGTATGTTTCGTGATATAATAAACTACGTATAATTTTGGTATTAAAGTACGCTGCCTCATCATTATGACGCTTAACTCTATCCTAAATCCTAAAAATAATAATATTTATTGTGATTCACATAATATTAAGCTTACGAAAAATATTAAGCTTAATTAAATATTTAATGGTTTGATAACCATTTATAGACAGCTATCTATTATAGACAGCCATCAAGAAGGATAGTTCTCAAAGTGAGGTTCGTGGGTGCAAAATAAAGATAGGCTTTGATAACCTATTAAAATTAACGTTCGCTTTTATACTATTTAATTAAATCCATTAATATAAGAGCTACTCAATTAATAGCAATGTACGTAAAAGCTAACTATATAGAAGCAAACTTTGTAAATGTTGTTTTTATAATAGATATTTTATTTTAGCCATTTTATAAAATAGCAACGTAAATAAACGTTAAGTAGATGAACGTTATTTTAAAAAAACGTTATCTTAATTCAACAGAATTAAATGTTCATATATTAAACTAAGTAACGCAAAACGCATTAAACTTAATTACATTTTGTTATAGCCTAGTCATTACTAGGCTTTTTTTTACACCGTGTACCCTTTTTGAATTAACGTGTAGCCCTAATATAGAATCACTATTGAACAACTGTCTGGGTGTATCGTAGTTAATGGCGTTAACAATACGTTGTTTTATAATCAAAAATCAAAATTGCAATCCTGAGCATACGCTTAATTGACACTAGACGATATCGTGATGATGTCTTGATAACAAAAGGAAAATTTCATGGATACCGCCTTACTCTTATCTGGCGTGGTTGGGCTTGGCATTGCCGCTCAGTGGCTTGCTTGGTACTTGAAACAACCGTCTATTCTATTTTTACTACTTATTGGTATTCTTGTTGGACCAGTGATGGGGTACTTAAACCCGGATGAGGTGCTTGGCGACTTATTGTTTCCTTTTATCTCGTTAGGTGTCGCCATTATCTTATTTGAAGGCTCACTGACCTTAGAGTTTGACGAGATCAAACAGCACGGTAAAGTTGTACAAATGCTGGTATCCGTTGGTGTCTTGATAACCATAGCCGTCGTCGCTTTATCTACCTATATCCTATTTGACGTTGATCCTTTAATTGCACTGTTATTTGGCTCGCTAGTGTGTGTCACTGGTCCTACTGTTATCATGCCGCTACTGCGCAGTGTACGCCCCAACAAAACCATCTCAAATATCTTGAAGTGGGAAGGTATCATCATTGATCCAGTGGGTGCTATTGCCGTTGTTTTAGTATACGAATACATCATATCTGGTGGTGAAGCCAATAGTATCTTCTTGTTTGCCGAAATAGTCATTATCGCTACTATTATTGGTATGTTTGGTGCTTTTGTATTAGCAAACTTAATCAAACGTCATATGATTCCAGAGTTTTTACATAATGTATTTACGCTGGCATTTGTGTTGTTATTATTCTCTATCTCCAACCATTTCGAGCACGAGTCAGGGCTACTGGCTGTGACCGTCATGGGTGTTGCTTTAGCCAACTGGAAAGACTTCCCGCGTGATCAGATTCTCGAATTTAATGAATCATTAACCGTATTATTAATCTCGGTGCTATTCATTGTATTGGCCGCGCGTGTGCAGCTAGAGAGTCTACTAAGTGTTGGGTTTAGCGGGCTTGTCTTACTGGCTATCGTTATGTTTGTGGCGCGCCCCCTATCCGTTTGGGCATCGTCAATGGGCTCCAATCTTAAAACCAATGAGAAGCTGATGATTAGCTGGATTGGGCCACGCGGTATTGTTGCCGCAGCAATCTCCTCACTATTCGCCATTCGTTTGGAAGAATATGACATTGTGGGAGTCGAGTTATTAGTCCCTCTTGTGTTTATGGTGATTATCGGTACGGTGCTAATCCAAGGCTTGGGAGCGAAGATGGTCGGCAACCTATTGGGGGTACGTGAACCTGCAAGCAATGGCGTGCTCGTTGTTGGCTCAAACCCTGTGGCATTAAAAGTCGCCGAATCTCTACAAGATCAGGGATTCGATGTTTTAGTTGCGCACAATAACTACACCAATATCGCCAAAGCGCGTATGGCGGGGCTACGCACCTACTTTGGCAATCCAATATCAGACCATGCAGAGCGTTATTTAGACTTAATTGGCATTGGGCACCTATTCGCAATGAGTGTGGACAAAGAGATGAATACTTTGTCTGAAATACACTATCGTCACGAATTTGGAGATCAAAAGATTTATCGGTTAAAGTTTAGTGAAGATAAAACAAAAACAGAACGTGATAAAAAACGCTCTCACTTTGAGTCTCGTTGGTTGTTCGGTAAAGATGTGACTTACACTAAGATGGCCAGTATGCTATCTAAAAAAGCGCGTATCAAAATAACTAATATTACCGATAGCTACAGCTATAGCCAATATAGAGCTGACAACAAGCAGTTTGTTCCGCTATATACGGTGGACAAAGAAGGCCGTCTAAGCGTTATTACAGACAGCTTTGATAACAATATACCTCGTGATCATAAATTAGTCGCTTTGGTCATTGAGGATGAGGTGCAGCCGAAGGAAGTCGACGTCACTGAAAAACAAAACGAAGCGCGTGCGCGTGCAGACTCTCAGTTTGAAGCTACCTCTAAGTCGCCAGAAAAACGTAAGGAGAAAATCTTAACGGACGACGTTCGTGATCCCATGTACGATGACACTCAAAAATCAAAATCGGCAGACGCTTCCAAAACGGCTGAAACGACTAAAGCGTCTAAAGCACTTAAAACGCATGGCACGCAAGGAACGTATAGTACAGATAAAAACAAAGCGGCAAACAAATCTGAAATTAAGGCCGAATCTAATGTCGTGACGCCTGCGCCAGCTACCAAACTTGAAGAAGATCTTGCTAATCAGCTTGAAAAATCGATTGAAAAGCATGCTGAAAATCCGAACAAGCTGACTAAATCACAAAGGTCTTTGAAATCTAAGTCATTAGAATCTCAAGAAAATGGTAACTCTCAAGCGCCAAAACAAGCAGACGGCTCATTAGACCCTCAACGTTTGCCAGATACTCAAGCTCGTAAGACAGAAGCTGACAAGAAGTCTAACGATTAGACTCTTGCTTCTGTTGTTACCGCTGATTTGAGACTAACGCTAAGATTAGAGCGTGTGAAACATTCAAATATTAGGACTGCTGATAGCTATCAATTGATCCAAGCTGTGTTCCAAACTAGGCGTTAATCGACGATAATGCCCGAAGCGTATTGGACCTTAGCTAGATTAACAACAACGTTTAGGGCGATTTTAGCATCAGCTCTGTGAACGGTTCTCGAGCAAAGCACTGCTTTGCCCGTCCGCAAGGCGAGAGCTGTACTCGAGAGGGGGTCAGGCATATTTTATATAAGGCTGTACCGTTTCCCAAATACGTTCGGCTACTGCCTGCTCATCTCCACTGGCATCAATACGTCTAATACGCTGATGGTTTTTATGCTGTTCACTAAATCCATGATAAACACGTTCAAAGAATGCCTTTGCCTCTTGCTCAAACCTGTCGGCAGCACTGCGTTTACCTGCCCGCTGCATACCTTCTTCAACAGCTAAGTCTAACCACAAGGTTAAGTCAGGCAAACGTGGCACAAACTGGGTAATCAAATGAGTTATCTTATCCAGCATTGCCGCATCGGCATGAGCACGCCCATACCCTTGATAGGCTACCGTCGAATCTATAAATCGATCGCACACCACCCATTTGCCTTCATTAAGTGCAGGTAAAATCACCTTGTACAGATGGTCGCTGCGTGCTGCAAACATCAATAACAGCTCAGTATCATCATCAATTTCTGTATTGGTATCTAGCAGTAGCTCACGCAATTGCTCTGCAAAAGGACTGCCGCCTGGTTCGCGCGTACGTACATAATCGATGCCTAGAGCATCTAAACGCTCACACAGTCCATTAATGGCAGTGGTCTTCCCCACACCTTCTGTACCTTCAAAGCTTATGAACTGACCTGACTTGACCGTCTGTATCATGACGCATGTTTCTCTATAGTTTTAAGATTAGTAGTTTGAGAGCTTATAGTTTGAGAGCTAATAGTTTTAAAGAATAAAGTTTTAAAGCTAACAGTTCTAGAGCTTATAATTTTAAGAGTTCAGTCATTGGGTTTCGGCTGCTCTTTGTTCACGCAGCACCTTAAGATATTCTTGCACGGCACGGTTGTGCTCATTAAGCGTCTTGGTGAACTTGTGTCCGCCAGTACCCGTCGCCACAAAATACAGCGCATCACTGTCTGCTGGATGCATGGCAGCTTCTATCGATTCAGGCGAAGGCAATGCAATAGGTGTCGGTGGTAAACCATCGATTTGATACGTGTTATAAGCAGTTTTTTCATCGATATCTTTACGGCGTATATTGCCATCATAGCGATCGCCCATACCATAAATAATCGTTGGGTCTGTTTGCAAGCGCATGCCTTGTTTGAGACGGTTCACAAAGACAGCCGATACCAACTCACGCTCACTTGGCACACTGGTTTCTTTTTCGATAATAGACGCCATAATCAGCGCCTCATAGGGCGTTTGATACGGTAAGCCGTCTGCTCTATTTGCCCATGCGTTATCAAGCGCCTCACGCTGAGTTTTATATAAATCTTTTAATATCTGGGTGTCCGTAACACCTTTAGCATAATGATAGGTATTTGGGGTGAACCAACCTTCTAAATTATGAGAAAACTCGCCCTCAGGAGTAGTGGCGTCAATCTCTAGCAGTTGTTTTAAATTTGGTTTTGGTGTGCCATCTTCATTTAATACGTTTAAAACCACACCCTCAGTATTGGCTAAATTCTCATAAAGCTCACTCACCATTCTCCCTTCGATGGCTTGAACCACCACCATATCAAGCTTTTGGGCTGTTTGTAATGCGTCCATCAGCTCCACTAAGTTTGCTTGCGCTGGGACATGGTACGTGCCCGCATTTAATGGCTCGTTAATGCGATATTTGATATATAGCTTTGCCATACTTGCTGAAAACATAGGCACGTCACGCTGAAACTGAGGTAACAGCCCGTAGTAACTCTGCCCTTCTTCAACAACCATATCCCCTTCGGCTATATCAGAATGTCCAAATAAGGTTTGATACCCCATACCTAATACGAACACCCCTATTAATGCCAACACCAATAAAAACCGGTAGCCTTTCTTGGCCGTCGGTTCGGGCGACTTCTTAGGAGGGGTAGTTTCAGTCTCATTACACACTAAAGAGACATCCGTGGGCTCGATAGGTTGTGTGTTGGTGTGTGTATTGGGCTGTTTAGGCGGAATGCTATTTGGTTTTTCAGAATTAATATCGCTCATGGTCACTCACGAAGTTAAAGTTTGCTAGAATTTAGCACTCTATGCAATGATATTCAATGGTGATTCGGCATCTAACCTATTTTGGCCTAAAATTTAGTTATAGTCAGCGAACTTCTAAATGGTTACGGTGTTAACCTCGCTAAACCTACATGAGCAGAATTTCCACTCGGTTGGCTTATAACAATTTTAGATTTCTTTAACTATATAATACGGTGCGATAGGAGCAATCAATGGACTTAAAGTTTGATATACGCTTAGCAAAGAACTACAAATCGCCAAGTCAAATAATTAGAGTGCTAAGTGAGAGCTGGGTTCAAAATAATGGTTATTGCCCAAATTGTGGAGATAGTCCTTTATCTGAATTTAAAAACAACCAACCTGTGGCTGACTTCTATTGTTCCGTTTGTAATGAACAGTATGAGTTAAAAAGTAAGAGAGCAAAATTAAGCAGTATTATTAATGACGGGTCTTATGCGACTATGATTAAACGTATAAGTAGTCAAGACAATCCTAACTTCTTCTTTCTGACCTACTCAAAGCAATTCACAGTTAATAACTTTATAATTATACCTAAACATTTTTTTACACCAGATATCATCATTAAACGCCCTCCTCTACCTTCAACAGCTAGAAGAGCTGGATGGGTAGGCTGTAATATAAACCTGCATAAAATCCCAGAATTAGGAAAAGTTTTTATAGTAAGAGACCAAGAGGTTATACAGCTTTCTCAAGTTACCTCCCACTTTCAAAAAACTACTTTTTTGCGTCATCAGTCTGTTCAAAATAGAGGCTGGACACTTGAGGTTATGAGCTATATTGATAAACTATCCCCACAGTTCAAACTTGAACAGGTTTATTTCTTCAAGGATTATTTCAAATCTCTATATCCTGAGAACAATAATATTGAAGCGAAAATACGTCAGCAATTACAAATTCTGCGAGATAAGGGCATCATTGAATTCATAGGCAGGGGCAGATACCGCAAATTGTCTTAGGACAGCCTATATATAGTTTCTCTAATTTAACTCTATTAATTATAAAAGTTAGAAGATATAGTTAATACTTTAATGAACTATGTATATGGGATATTAACTCTATAAACTTATGGAAGTAGGTAAGCATAATTTCTTTTTAAAATACAATCAAAAGCTGTTTACAATACTTATATAAGTAAAAGGCTTCATTTTTATATTTAAATCCTAATAAGGGACTAACATTGACATTAAAGAGTCAGAATTATTCAGTTGAAATTATTGAAACTCTAGCCAAAACGATTGAAATATAAGCTAGCAGTAAGGAAGAAGCTATTGAACAAATACATGAGGAATATACAAACGAAGATATTGTATTAAATAGCAGCCATCACATTGCCACAGAATTTTTATTGAAAGGCCTTTAACGACAACTCAAGCACCTCATCCTTTATCCAAAGCTTGCGAACTGGAATAACGCCTCTCACTGCATTACAAAAGAACAGTGAGTGTAACTGACTCAAATCTTTATCTTTTAGAGGGCGTTCTTGAACAGGATAGCCTTTAGTGTCTAATCTATCGCAGATAGCTTGGCGCGTAATCCCACGCACCCCAGCATGACTAATAGGCGGTGTGTACCAATGATTCGGAGTATTATCTTTAGTGGTGGGGTTTAGTTGATAAAAGATATTGCTCATAACCCCCTCTACCCAGTTACCACTCATGTCTTGAACCAGCCCTTCTGCTACGTTGTTTAATGTTTGCTTAATCTGCTCAAGCTCGCCGGCGATTTTGACATTATCCAAACGGTTTAGGGTTTTAAGCCCTGCCAAAGGCTCAGGCCAACTTGCAAGCTTTGAGCGTAAACAAATAGCAGTAATAGGTGACTGCTGTAAAATCACAGATGTATGATCACTCACATCATTAGGTGACGACACTTCGGTATTCAAAATTGGGGTACGCTCATGGGCCAAAGGCTGTGTTTTGTTCACACCTATCCAAACCATCGCTGTATTGTCCTCAAGATTAGGCGCATAGCCATAACCGCGAACAGACTGAGGACTGCGAGTAATTATAATTTTGAGGATACCATGCTGGATATCGGCTGAATGCTGAATGACTGAGCGCCATAGCTGCGACTTTAAAGGTTCAGGTAAATGTAGATGCAGAGCCTTGCAATGACTATCTATTCGCGATTGATGATATTCCAGCAGCAGGGGATCAGCGTTATAAACACCAAGAGTGGTAAAAAACCCGTCACCGTATGCCATGCCCCTTAACGCTGGAGCAACACAGTTATAAGAAACACAGTGATAAGAATAGCTATTAGAGTTAGAGTCGCTGTTATTAGAGATGGGACTGGCTGAGAAAGTGCTATCAACAATAACTTGATGACAAGGGGTTGAAGCAGTATCAACGTTATGACCACCGTCATGGTCACAGCGCGCCATCCCCGACTCTGTAAGCTGATACCACATCATGACTTGAGACATAATAATTCTACTTTAGAACTCATTTAAAGTTTAAAAAACCCTCAAGCCGCAATCCTAATAGCTATTTAAATTAATAGCTATAAAAACCAATAGCTATAAAAACCAATAGCTATTTAAACTATTAATAATTGGAATTTGAAGGATATAGTCAAAAGTTTTAAAGCACTCAGACTTAAAAAATGCTCTAGCTGTCTTTTTGCATAATCAGCATACAGCTATAAAACTCACATTTGGCAAGCTCGACATTGACGCCATTAATCTCTTTATTTTTGATAATCTGACCCGATAGAATACTTGCAACCAACTGTGCACCTGCATCACCCATAAGCGCTGTTGCGACGGCGTAGACTTTTTTGGCGTGATCGATACTCATCTCTTTTTCGCTATCTGAATCTCTAGGATTGGCGTAATACCATCCTATTTCCAGATACTTTTTTGAGTCAATAAGGTCTAAATAGGGTTGTTCACCTTCCATAAATCTATACTTGGTGGCCGTACTACTGACATAATCTAAGCTATTTTTATCAGTGGCGGTGACGGAACCTAACAAATCTTTAATATCATCCTGATCGTTAAGCGTTAGCTGCTGATCATGCCCCTTCCAGTTTTGCACATCATAGCTGACAGGTTTTGGGGCTTCTCCAGCGTCATCAGCATTTTGTGAAGCATCTGAATCTAATGCTTCATTACCCATACCATGAGCAACGACCGCATTGCCATTTGCAGCTTGAACCGTCTCTTCTTCACCTACCACTTGCTCATCAGCGATCTCTTCAACAGGTACGTCTTTTTCATTATTACTACACCCTGTTAGTAAGAGACCTGCCATAAGGGTGGCACTTATACCCATACGACTAATATGAGATAGACCATTATCATATAGACTGGTGCGAGATAACGAGGCAACGTTTGACAATTGTCTGCTAATGTTTGTAATTTTGCTTATACTCATTCTCATTCCATTTATAACCCAATATTACGAAACGTTGTTAAATCCAGATATGCTAGGGAGTAGTCCCTGTTATGATTAACCCTATTAAGAGTGATTACAATTAAGAGTAACCGCCATTAATAGTAACCACAATTATCTTAAGACGTAGCCTAACGCATTATACTTACACATATAACTATTTATTAAATTATCTAAATAAACTATCTATAAACTATTTATCAATTATCTACTAAACTACTTATATAGTTTATATAACAATCAGACGTAACCAAACTTAATTCGCACCGTCTCATATGATCATGCTAATGATGTGGTCATACTAGTTATATCGCCATACTAGTCATGCGGTTATAATTTATACCGTCGTAGTTTTGTTTAATGGTAGTTTTCGTTAAGTCATACTTTTCGTATGGTTATATGATTGATGCTTAGTTTATCCAAAAGCTTAGCTATTGCATAGGGGCAAAAGCACACAACCTTATCAATTTATTACGCATAGCTCTCATTATATTAGTGTGTTTGTTATAGTAAGTATAAGATATCGACACAAACACGATTTTGAATGATAAATTCTCGCACTCTCACTTTCAGACTACACATACAATAATTGAGCTATTTATGACCTTACCTGCTACTCAACATTTTATTGTTATTGGTAATCCCATTGAACATAGTAAATCACCACAGATTCATCAATCCTTTGCCAAACAAGCTGATATCCTTATCCAGTACAGCCGCCAATACTGCCCTGATGATGAAGGCAGCTTTACTGCGGTGGTTGATGCCTTTTTTAATGGTGGCGGCGTAGGGGCCAATGTCACGGTTCCATTTAAGCAGACCGCTTATAGCCTTTGCGCTTCACGCGGCGGATTGTCAGCTCATGCCGCTGTCGCAAGTGCGGTAAACACCCTGATGTTAAAAGACGGACAGCTATACGGCGATAATACAGATGGGCAAGGTTTGGTCAATCATTTGACCCAATTAGATTGGCTTATTAAAGGGTCTAAAGTCGCCATAATAGGCGCTGGAGGCGCTTCGCGTGGCATTATCTTACCGCTGGTTGAAGCAGGCGTCGCTCATATAACCATCGCCAACCGCACGGTGAGTAAAGCTGAAAGTTTAATTGAAGAGGTGTCTCAAAAAAGCCCCACGATTCATGACATGCAGCTTAATAGCAGTTCTATCAAAGACTTAACAGGTGACTTTGATATCATTATCAATGCAACCTCTATTGGATTATCAGGGGATGCTCTGCCGCTTAGTCCTCAATTAAACGGCTCATACGCTTATGACATGATGTATGGCCGTGATCTACCTTTTTTAAATCACTTTAAGTCAAAAGGCGCTGCTGTATCTGATGGTTATGGCATGCTAATCGGGCAAGCAGCATTAAGTTTTGCGCTTTGGACAGGGACTGCTGTTACTCATATTAATAATATGCATAGTTAATAATATTCATAGTTAATAATATGCATAGTTAGCATGGATTGATAGTGAGACTTAATTAAAGAGCTGTCCTATCTATCGTTTTAACTGTCACTCTATCTATCACTTTATAATGTCATATGATAGGTATATAATTGGCAGGGTTATAATTTATTGTTATAAGACAAATGTTTACTTATGAATTATTGTTATCAATATTAGTTATTTCAAGTATTTGCCCTTATACTCAGTAAGGTTGAATAAATATGGTCAAGGAAGGCATCGCTCCGTTAATTCATTAAAATTTTATCAAAGAGAATAGATTATGCTAAGTTATAAAGCTCCCCTACGTGACATTAAATTCTTGCTTAATGATGTATTTGACTACCAAACACATTATAAGAGCTTGAGTAATGGCGAAAATGCCGATCCTGAAACTATAGATATGATCTTACAGGGTATTGCTGACTTTTCTGAAAACGTTATTGCCCCTTTATATCAGCCAGCAGACGCTGAAGGGTGTCATTTTGAAGATGGTGAAGTAACGACACCTGAAGGCTTCAAAGATGCTTACAACCAGTTTGTAGAAGGCGGATGGCAAGGTATTTCGTACCCTGAAGAGTACGGCGGTATGAACTTACCTATGTCGATTAACCTCATCAAATCAGAAATGATTGGTACGGCTAACTGGCCTTGGTCAATGTATCCTGGGTTAACCACTGGTTGTATTAATACGTTATTACAGTATGGTACTGAAGAGCAAAAAGACGCCTATCTACCTAAGTTAGTAGAAGGCACTTGGTCAGGTACGATGTGCTTAACTGAGCCTCAGTGCGGTACAGACTTAGGTCAAGTTAAGACTAAAGCTATCCCACAAGATGATGGTACCTATAAATTAAACGGTACTAAGATCTTTATCTCAAGTGGTGAGCACGATCTAACTGATAATATTATCCATATTGTATTGGCACGTCTTCCAGATGCGCCTGAAGGCACGCGTGGTATTTCACTATTTATCGTACCTAAGTTTTTGGTGAACGAAGAAGGTGAAGCGGGCGAGCGCAATGGCGTTAAATGTGGCTCAATTGAACATAAAATGGGTATCGCATCTTCATCAACTTGTGTATTAAACTTTGATGGCGCTACCGCATACTTGATTGGTGAGCCAAACAAAGGCTTAAAAGCCATGTTTACCTTTATGAATACTGCCCGTATTGGTACTGGTATTGAAGGTCTGGCACACATTGAACTTGCGTTCCAAAATGCCCTACCATATGCCAAAGATCGTCGTTCTATGCGTACCCTTTCAGGTACTAAAGATCCTGATCATGTTGCTGATGCTATAATTCATCATGCTGATGTTCGTCGTATGCTATTGACCATGAAAGCCTTTGCAGAAGGTGGTCGTTCAATGATTTACCATGCATCGCGCTATGCAGATAAGATGTCGCAAGGTGTGGCTGATGGGGACAACGACGAATTTGAAAAGTGGGATGACAAGCTTGGCTTCTATACGCCTATCTTAAAAGGTTTCTTGACTGAGCTTGGTATTGAAGCTGCTAAAGAAGGCCAGCAAGTATACGGCGGTCATGGTTACATCAAAGAATGGGGCATGGAGCTTATCGCTCGTGATGCTCGTATTGCCACCCTTTATGAAGGCACAACGGGTGTTCAAGCACTAGACTTATTAGGCCGTAAAGTTATTTTACAATCTAAAGGTAAAATCGTCCGTGATTATACAGCTAGCATCATGAAGTGGTGTGGTGAGTATGCGCTTGATAAAAACATGCGCAAATACGTGTGGGCATTAACCAAGCTGTGTGCTGAGTGGAACACATTAACCGTACGCTTAATGCTAAGTGCGCGTAAAGATCGTGAGATTATCTCAGCCGCTTCTGTCGATTATCTCATGTACTCAGGTTATGTGATGATGGCCTATCACTGGGCACGTATGGCAGCAGTTGCGTTAGATAAGCTTGAAAATGGTGGTACCGAAGCACCAGGTTTCTATGAAGCTAAGGTTCAAACCGCTGATTTCTACTTTGATAAGATCTTACCACGTACCTCAGGTCATGCAGAGAGCATGGTAGCACCAAGCTCTTCAATGACAGATATGGATGTTGAAAACTTCGCATTCTATGACTAATCAATTGTTTAATGTATAAATATTGATGTAAGTACGCGATACAAAATCGTTCTTAATAACAAAACCGCCCTTAATAATAGTTAAGGGCGGTTTTTTAAATTTATACTTTTGTGAAAAACAACCTATAGTCAAAGACGTTTAAATTGGTTACAAGGCTACCGAGTGCATTTAGTGCCCTACCATTAAAGTGTAGGCTTATTGAGGTTAACGCCGTAATCTATTAGTCGTTCGCTTAGTCGTTCGCTGATTATATCTTTGCCAAACTCGCTAAATCTACTAGCGTTTGTGCTCGTTTTAATCGATTTGTTAATTTTTAAATTTGGTATTAGATCTTTTGCTTTTTATAAGCCTCTGTCAACTCAACCACCTCTACACAGTATTGAATCGATACTCGGCCCGATTGCTGCTCTGTTAGCTCTCTTTTTAAACAGTCCAATAGCTTTTGAGCTAAGTCATCTCGTATTTGCTGGCTACGTCCCGGCATAAGCCTTAATTGTAAGTAGATAAACCCTTGTTCTTGCTGATCATCTTCTATACCGACCAAAAACGTTTCAACATCCATTATTCGGGCTTTAATGGCTTGTCGCGTGCTGAAATGTCCTGTATCCCATAAAGTGCTATTTAACGTTTTTAGTAAGCTTTCTGCGTTTTTGATAACCACATTGGGTGTGGCTTGAACAATAACGTGAGGCATTGTACTTCCTTTAATAGTTTAGTAGTTGATAAATCATTCAATCCACAATATCAGCAGTATGCGCCGACAAGGTATCAATAAGCTGTTCTGGCGGCAGCTCTATTTCCAAACCGCGTTTGCCGCCACTGACATACACAGTCTCAAGCGTTTCAGCGCTTTGATGTATGACCGTTGCCAAGCGCTTTTTTTGACCCAGCGGGCTGACACCGCCGAGCACATAGCCTGTTGTACGTTCAACGGCTTTAGGATCAGCCAGTTGTAGCTTTTTACACCCCAAGGCTTTGGCTAATTTTTTAAAGTTTAATGTATGCATGACAGGCAGAACAGCAACGGCAAGCTTATTGGCGTCCATTTTAACGACCAATGTTTTAAACACATATCCAGCAGGTACGCCTAATTTGTCCACTGCTTCTTGACCATAGGATTCAGCATTCGGATCGTGCTCATATTCGTGAATATGATAGTCAAGCTTTAGTTTTTTGGCGAGGTTTACCGCTGGCGTCATGGTGTTACATCCTAAAAGTAGTTTCTAAAGCATAAGCTGAGGCTATCATATACAATCTGAAAGCAGCCTAAAACTTATCTAAATACTCGCTCAAATAAGATCAGTATCTGAATTCTTTAATCGGTAAAATTCCAATGAGCTAAAACGTTCACTAATACAGCCATTGTTTTAAATATAGTCATTACCAATAGTAAAGTTAAGCTTAAGCATAAAACAACTAATTACTAAGCTACTAACATTTAAAAATAATAGCAAACCAACTGCTAATAGGTTAGTCTTAAAGATAACGTTAGTTATTATTAACGTTCTTATTAAGCTGAAGCTGCCATTTAGAAAGAAATTTTTAGAAAGCTCTGTGAACAATTATAAGCCATTCAACTAGACTTATAAAAATTTAGCATAAAATACATCAATAAAATTGTAGTTAAGGAAGTCCAAAATATTTATAAGTTAACTGATTGCAAGTACTTCCCATGTAAACTTAGCGAGGTTAACGCTGTAACCGTTTAGTAGTTCTTTAACTATATTTACCAATAGACTCGAGGAGATACTAAATATGGATGAAGCATTAGTAATAATAGGGGCTATCGCCTTTGTGTTTTGTTTTATTATGTTTGTGTTTAGCTTGATCCAACTGATTGTCAGTGCATTTATCAAAGATGTCGATAAAAAACCAAAGATTTTTAATAGCGCTAAAAAAATCTTATTGTTTAGTTTAATTGGTGGTGTCGTAGGATTTGGGGTATGCGCCAGTAACTTCAGTCTAGGAACAATGCATTAAACGCCTACTGCTCCATTTAAAATAGACGACCTTCTACACAATAATCTGTACTTAAACTTCAATTAACTTCATGATCATTCAATTATCTAAAAGCAATAAAAAGGGCTCTAAACCAATAAAGTTAAGAACCCTCATAAATATTATAGATACCGTTAATTAACAGCTGACAGTCGATTGCTAGACAACAGCCGCTTGCTAACACTCGTTTGCTAACAGTATTATTAAGGTTTAACCGCTACTAAAACACGGATACTATCAGGCACTAAAGACAAATTGTTTAGCGCCTGTTCACCCTGCGCTTTAAGCGCTTCTAATCGCTCAATCTCTTCATCACGTACGTTTGGATTCACCTGTTGTAACTGCTTCAGGCGGCTAATCTCACGTTGCCACAGTTGACTAAAGCGTTCAAGCGCTTTCGCACTGATGTCACAAAGCTTAGCTTGAGCAATAGACTCTGCATCGTGATAGCGCGCCTCAATGACTTGGCTGCGAACCTTAACGACTTGACGCGCGCGGTTTTTGTCCAGGCGCTCAATATGCGGCAGTATCATATCGGCTGTGATACGTTCGGACAGATCATTACCCTGCTCACCCAAAAATACGCGCAACATTTGCGTTGGTAAAGTGGCTGCTAGATTCAGCACTTTAGGTGCAATCGTAGTCACTCTAAAGTTAACTTCTAGTAGCAGCATACCCTCTGGAACCGTATTACTCTTAAGCATGGCGACCGTCGTATTACCAAACGTGCCAGAGTTTGCCATATCGTAAATAGACTGCATTAAAGGATGCTCATGAGTCATAAACGCCATGTCTTCACGCATGAGTGCTTGGCTACGCGTAAAGGTCAGACTCATACCATCCTCTGATAGGGGTAGATTCTCAATATCAGGATGCTGGCTGTTTTCCGCTTCTGGCGGATGAATCACCCAAGAGCCATCACGCTGTACACTATGATCTATATTGGCTGAGGCTAAGAAGCGATCGAGGAAAGATTGCAGTAGATTATTAGCATCAAATTCGCTCATTGCATCGGCAATTCGACCTGCCACTCGAGGACGGCAAGAGTTATACTCTAAAAGTCGATCGCGGCCTGCTTGCAGCTCTGCTTCAAGCTCTTGACGTAGCTTAGACGCGTCATTGATTAGATCGGACAACGCTTGGCGATTCTGCGGCGTGTCTTCGCCTTCAAGCAGCGGCTTTAGATCCACAATATACTGCTCTTGGACCGTTTGCGCCGTTGGTGAGATGCGGTTAAATATATTCAGCGCTTCATCATACCAACGGTATAAACGCTCTTGCGCTGTGCCTTTGACATAAGGAACGTGTAGGGTGATTTTTTCATTTTGACCGATGCGATCCAAACGACCAATACGCTGCTCCAATGTATCTGGATTGGCCGGTAGATCCCACAGTACCAAATGACTTGCAAACTGGAAATTACGACCCTCAGAGCCAATCTCAGAGCTTAATAAAATCTGCGCGCCTTCTTCATCTGCAAAGAATGCCGCCGCTTGGTCACGCTCAAGTAGGCTCATTTGCTCTGTGAATAATGCCGTCTTAATACCAGCATGTAAGCGCAGTACCGCCTCCAAGCTTTCAACCGTTGCCCCACTACGGGCAATTAATAATACTTTTTGTTGTTTTAAGTCATCTTTTAGTAGGTCAATCAACCACATCACACGAGGGTCATCTTCAAGCCAGCCGCCATCAGGTTGATTTTCTTCACCCCAAAGCTGTTCACGCAGCTTGCCGCAAGTTTGATAGCTGTCCTTCCAGCTGTCTGGGCAAGGAAGCGGATGTGGATGGCTGCTACGACCATGAAACCCTTGCACGCTATCACGGGTATTACGGAACAATACCCGCCCTGTACCATGCCGATCTAGCAATTGATTTAGCGCATAAGTGCGTAGTTTGTCATCTTCATTAATTGATGCCAGCTCATCACTGTCATCAAATCCAAGCAGTTGAGTTAGCGCCTTAATTTGAGCGTCAGACAATGGCTTTTTATCCATCAATACTTCTGCCACGGCAGCAGTCTGTGCAAAGGCATCTTGACTGTCAATAAAGTCATCTAAATCATCAAAGCGATCGGGATCAAGCAAGCGCAGGCGAGCAAAATGACTTTCGATACCAAGCTGTTCTGGTGTTGCGGTTAATAGTAATACGCCTGGCATTTCATGTGCAAAATCTGCCACCAGCTCATATTTATCGTTACCACCTTGCTCACGATCCCAGTGCAGATGATGCGCCTCATCCACAACCAATAAATCAAATCCAGCTTCGATGGCTTGATCGTATAAGTCTTGGTGGTCGAGCAGCAAATCCACACCCGCAATAATACACTGCTCAGTGGTAAATACGTTTTGATCTGGATTGTGCTCTTTAATGGATGCCGTACGCACCAGGTCAAATAAAGCAAAATTTAGGTTAAAGCGGCGACGCATCTCAATCATCCATTGATACTGCAAACTATCAGGAACGAGTATCAGCACCCGCTTGGCTTTACCCATTAATAGCTGCTGATGAATAATCAGTCCTGCTTCAATAGTTTTGCCTAGCCCCACCTCGTCTGCAAGTAGCACACGTGGCGCAATACGCTTACCCACCTCATGTGCAATGTAGAGCTGATGCGGAATAATATCGACACGTGCCCCCATTAGACCTTTTAGAGGATGACCTGCTAACGCCGACTGCATACGCAATATGTCTTGACGCAGCTCGTACCAATCTCCGCGTTCTACGCGTCCTGCAAGTAGGCGCTCAAGTGGTTTGGCAAGCGTGATATTCGCCGCTAAACGCGTTTCCATAATACCGCGAGGATGCCCTTCAACATGATATTTAAGCACCCCCATCACCTCATCAACACCAGTGACGATATGGGTGTTGCCTTCTTGGTCGGTAATCTCATCACCTTCTTTGAAGATGACACGCGATAGCGGTGCTGAGTTCTTGGCGTATACCCGCGTCTCTTCGCTTTGGGCAAACAAGATGTGTACACAGCGGTCATCAACATCAATGACCACGCCCAAGCCAAGCTCAGCTTCGGTATCAGATAAATAACGTTGGCCAACGGCAAATTCAGGAATTAAAGCAGCTATTGTCATAAATAAATATATTCTTTTACAGGGGTGGGGTTGTTAAAACACGATTAACGTATGTTTATTATTCTTGTATCACGTCAACGAGATAGCTATTGCTATAGCTATTACTGAAGTACGCTATGATTGATCTAGCTGTAATGATAGCGAGCCACACAGATTATATAACCGTTCATACACACTCTACAATTAAAAGCATCTACCATTAACAGCATCTACTAATTAACAGCATTCATAGGGATTCATAACTACAATTATGAGGTCAAACTTATTAATTTCTATACCTTATTTTGCCTATATTACGATTAAATTCATAATTTAAAGCGCATTGATCAAATATTACTGATATTGGCGACATTGCTTTTAAACAAAGCGACATAACTTTTTGATAACTGGCTCTTATAGTAAAGCGCTTTCTCATTAAAAAGTTATCATTTGCAGCCTACAGTCCCTAATTTAACAGACCCTAATTTAACAGTCGCTAGTTTAGCACCCTATAGTTTAACAACTTATGACGCGCATAGAGACGATATATACCAAATCATTATAAATCTCTCACCACACTGCTATAGTCAAAGAGATTAAATGATTGCAAGATAACCGAACGCATGTACGACTCTTGTAGGTTTAGCGCGGTTAATATCGTAATTGTTCAGACGTTCGCTGTTTATAATAGAATAAACAGCAATAGAGTTAACAAGAATAGAGTGAACAAGTTGATACTTTAAATCCTGACCCTAACCCGATATGTTTTGGTGCATCTTTTTAATATTGGCTATGCCGCATTCACCTATCGCGGTGTTGCTATCAATACCAATTAAATAACAACCAAATATCAACCAAATATCAACTAAATGCCGATTAAATACTTATACAGACCATTAGGAGAATATGATGAAAGCCGTCTTTTTGGATAGAGGAACGTTTTTGGATAGTGTTGACTTGTCCGCACCCGAAGGCGTTACAGACTATGAGGTGCATACAGATACCGAGCAAGACAATCAGCTGATTATCAAGCGCTGTCAGGATGCAGACATTATTTTTGCCAACAAAGTGGAAATAAATCGCGACATTATCTCAGCGCTTCCTAACTTAAAGCTGATTCAGCTGACCGCAACGGGTATGAACAATGTCGATGAAGAAGCGTGTAAAGAACACAACATCGAACTATATAATGTGGCAGGCTACGCAGTCAAAAGCGTCCCTGAGCATACCTTTATGCTGATGTTGAGCGCAATGCGTGCATCGCTGCATTATCACAACAAGGTGGTTGATGGCACATGGCAAGCCTCAGAAAGCTTTTGCTTAATGGATGTACCGCTTATAGATCTAGAAGACAAAACGCTCGGTATTATTGGTGTCGGTACGATTGGTGAACGGGTCACTGAGATTGGCAAAGCCTTCGGTATGCAAGTGTTGTGGGCAGAGCATCAGGGCAAACCACCTCGCAATGACAACTATACCGACTTTGAAACGGTGCTTAGGACTTCTGACGTGATCAGCTTGCATGTGCCGCTAACTGACAAAACTCAGCATTTAATCAACAGTCATACGCTGGCGATGATGGATAAGCATCCGCTGGTGGTCAATGTTGCCCGAGGCGGTGTGGTCAACTCACAGGCAATGGCCGAGGCTGTGCAAAACGAACAAGTACTTGGCTATGCAACCGATGTGTTTGAACAAGAGCCTGTCGCCCAAGACGATCCGCTACTTGAATTGGCGCGTCAAGAGCATCCACGAGTCATCTTTAGCCCGCACAATGCGTGGGGCAGTAGAGCGGCGCAACAGAAGCTGTGGGATATATTAAGTGAGCAGGTGAGTGAGTTTATTGCAAGGCATTAATATTGATTTTTGATCGCCTTTTAGAAGTTAATAAATTTTATGTGACTGATTCTAATAGCTGCTACTATAATTAGTATTATTAAGCGTTGTTAATTGTTTAACAGCGCTTAATTTCATTGAATCATACTAAACACGGATGAAGTTTAATCGGTTTTTTATTTAATTATCAAAAAGCTGTATACCTTAATTAGCAAGATGTCTTGTAGGGACAACACAGTAGTTAATTAAATGAATATGGTAATTAAGCTTTGACGCCTACAGTTTAAACCATGGACTCAAGACTTTAAGGAAAAAGCACATGCAACCGATAAGAGTACTAATAGGCGTTTTGTTAGCAACCAGCTTGCTAAGTTGTAGCACCGTAAAGCCTACCCAAACGCCTAAAAAAAACCCACTCACAGAAAGAGAAAAGTTAAAACAAATTGCCAGTAGTGGCGCTACTGAAATTACCATAGTCCCCCTTATGTCAGAAGTTACTGCAGAGAAATTACAGGCCAATCCTTTTATAGTCTGTGCTCATCGTTATGAAAATTCGGGAATGAACCCGCTACCCCCACCTCGTACAGGTATTGAAAGGACTCAACCAATAGTCTTAATGACCAGACAAGAGTTTAATGACAAGATTCAACAATCTCCCTTATGGGAGTCTTTGAGTGATAAAAAATTAAGCAATGGTAGTTATGGTAGTAGTTATAGATTAACAGCCATGATTGATGAATTTGGTTTTGATAGTTATATAGCTATCAACAACCATGCTAGCTATCTTTCAAAACCAACTCAAAAGATAAAGACACTAAGCTATGGTAACTTTTATACTCACCTTAGAAGTAAATATAAACACCAACTATTAAAACAAGAACGCTATGAGATGATAGAAATGATCACGCTGGTGATTGAAGATAGAGCCAAAGCTGCACAAATAGTCGATACTTTGTATAAGCAATATATGGATAAGGTTAATAATCACATATACTTATCTGATGGTAAAACCATTCACACTTATCTTGACTATGAGGGCAAATACTTTGCAATGACAGGTCAGCATATGTCAGGTTATGAGCCTGAGCATTGTAACTATGAGGTGCTATCAGGATTGACTATTAGTTAAACCAAATATAAGAGGCGCTATCAATTTTATTGAATCAGCTATCTAATTGAATCCCAAAACTTATTGAATCAGTACAAACAGTATGAGCAAGCAGCATCTTTAATGAAATTATCTTTATAAATTTATATTTACTACATAATAAATGAAAGTTCAGGATAGGTATCAGTAAAATAAATGTGAAAAAGTAGACGTTAACTAAAATAAGGGTTCTAAATAAAGGATAATCGCTGGCTAAAGGACGCTGGGTAAAAGACGCTGAGCTGGACAAATAGCCCCGATAGCAGCGGATATACTGCTCGGTTTAGCAAGTTGCGGACGCTTGACATAGGGTGGCTCGCGAAGCAAGAGACACCCCATGACTTAGCGAACCGCCTTGCTAAAACTAGCAGATAGTAGCGAATAGCGGGATCAGCTACTTGTATTTATAATTAATGTGATTAAGGTTTTAAGACTGCGCTCATAGTACTCAAATTAGGATAAGCCTTGCCCTACCCCATAAATAATACAAACACGCATGCGATCGCCAGTGCGATGCCCAGCATATTTAATTTGCTAAGCGACTCTTTGAAGGCAAATACGCCAACGAGCGTTGCGACCGCTATAACACCGACATTCATGCCTGTAAACACTACGCTCGGCGCATCAGATAACGCTTGGTGCGCTTTGACATAGGCATATATGTTACCCATATTTAATACGCCCAATATTAGCCCCGATGCTAACGCTTTACCTTGCCACTGTACTTTGATGATAAGCAGATAAATAAATAGCAAGATGCCTGCCATTGCAAATGCCATAAATAAGGTCAAGGGGAAGGCGTTGCCTTGTTTGGCGACTTGTTTGAACAAAATATCGATAACACCATAGCCTACCCACACGCTCAGTAGCCAAAAGCCGACTGGCATAACGAGTGAGGATTTTTTGGTTTGTTTAGCGATAGTGTTTGGCGCAACAACAGCGTCTTCGCTTCTGTGTACGTCCTTTTGCCGATAAGCCAGTGCTGCTAAAGCAAGAAATCCTATTGCGATGCCGATGATGCGCTGAGTGGTTAGCGTTTCATCAAATAAAGCGAATGCTGCAATGATAGGTATGATAAGTGATAATCGCTGCGCGGCGTCGGTGGCGATAATGCCCACGGCATCAATTGCGCGACCTAAGATAACAAACACTAACGGCAACAACACACCCAATAGTAGTATGATGCTCCATGCACTACCCAAATGCACAGCGGCGCTTATGTCTGGATTCAATAACGTCCACGTTAATATAAAGGCGACAGGATAGCCTGCGACGATGGTTTGACGAATATCAATATTGTTTTGACGCAGTATTTTTAGCAATACTGAAACGGCAACACTACAGAGTACTGCAATTATGAGATAGCTCATACAGTTATAACCAATCAATAAAAAATGTGAGAATGTAAAAATATTTTACAAGTTATACCATATTTTTGCGCCTGTTATGAGAATTTTGGGCGTTTCGTATTGATATGGTTAATAGAGCTTTAAGGTTAGGTAGAAGATTAGGTAAATAGCGATGAGGCAATCATACTCAATAAACTCAGACTGTAAGCATTCGGATCAGCATGACACAACGACTGTCTCTATTGATCAAAAACCTTTTGATAGGACGCAGTTTGGAGCGCTTGAATTTGACAGCTTGATTGATGCTATCAATTCATTAATTGGTGGGGTTACAAGTCAGCAGACGGATAATGCCGATAACAGTAGCAATAAGCTCAGTACTAATACGCTCAGTACTAACAAGCTCAGTACTAATACGCTCATGATTAATAGCTTAGATGAGGTCACGCTTAAGCCTATGTCTGGAGGCTGTATCAATGACGCTAGTGTGCTTAGCATACCAATATCTGATGACTATTATTTCAAAGAATACGACACTCATCCAAAGCAGCCAATAGAAACCCACTCCAAACACGCGCCCCTTCAAGTATTTTTGAAGCGTAACGCCATTGACAATCTGCCTCTATTGACCGCTGAAATGGTTGGACTCTCGGCGATAAGCGCAACTGGCGCACGCACTTGCCAGCCCTTAGCATTTGGTACAGATAATGCGCTTGACTGTAGTTTTTTAATACTGTCGATGATACCTTCTTATACTGCTGCTTTTAATACATCCAGCATTGAAGCGCAAGGCTGGAAGGATATGGCAGTACAATTGGCAACGCTGCATCAAGCGCCCCCTCCTCAGCCCTCCAAACGTAGAGCTAAGCCTAAATTGGAGTCTAATTTAGAGCCGAATTTAAGTCTTGATTCGAGCGATGCATGGCAATGGTTTGCAGGGTGGTTTGATGATAACTTTATCGGTAGCAGCCCGCAGTGTAATGAGTGGACGCCCGATTGGCATGAATTTTTTGCCACACATCGGCTGGGCGTGCAGACTAAGATGGCGTATGATAATCAGTTGATTGATCGGCAAACCGTTCAGCAAATCGAGCGCCTACAGCTTAAATTAAACCACCTTTTACCTGACTATCCGCTTAAAGACGATAACGGGCGTCCCAGGCCCAGTTTACTACATGGGGATCTGTGGGCAGGTAATGCGATGCTAGGGTCATCGAGTGGTGCTAACCTTAAAGCTATCGGTGATAGTGGTGACAAATATAGCGGCAGTACTAGTGACAATATTAATGACAATATTAATGACAATACTAATACTAATACTAATACTAATGCTCACGGCAAGAATAACCACAACATTGTGGGCTATTTGATAGACCCTGCCGTTTATGTTGGACATCCCGAGACTGATTTGGCCATGACTCGATTATTTGGTGGTTTTGATACGTCATTTTATGAGACATATGCGGCATTTGGTCTGGTTGAACCTAGTTTTGAAGCTCGGATGGACATTTATAATTTGTATCATTACCTGAATCATTTAAATTTATTTGGTACAGGGTATTTGAGTGCGGTGAAGCGCATTGCGCAGCATTTTGGACGATAGCCATGACGTGCTTGCCAAACTTAATAATATAATCACCAACTTTTAATCTTCATTATTCAAGTACATTATTATTGCTCCATTATTTAAGATCCCTTATTTAAGATTCCTTATTTTAGATCGATTGTTTAAGCTCAATACAGCCCAACTATTAAAGCGACTTAATTTGATACTCTATGAATAAGCTCTTTCACTTTTTTGAAACCCGTCTTTCTGCCTTTCCCGATAACAAGGTGCCTCTGCCAAAAGAGGGCTTGTTAAAGTTTTTGTGGGCATGTACTTATGGCCTACGCAAATGGCTGGTTTTATTTATGATCCTCACTGCCGGTATTGGGGTGTATGAAGCCTTGCTATACGCGTGGATTGGTGACTTGGTTGACTGGATGGGTATTTACACGCCAAGTACACTCTGGGCGGACAAAAGTAGTGACTTAAAGTTGATGTCCGCGGTGCTCATATTAAGCCCTTTTTGGGTAGGGTTTGCCTCCTTGGTGCATTTTCAGGTCATTCAAGGTGTTTTTCCAATGCAAATGCGTTGGCGATTCCACAAGCGTATGCTTGGTCAATCGATGGAGTTTTACCAAAATGAGTTTTCGGGTCGAGTTTCCGCCAAGGTAATGCAAACTGCGCTGGCGGTTCGAGGCACTATTTTGACTGTGGTCGATATGTTGACCTATATATTGGTATTCTTCGTTACCAGTGGGATTATTTTATTTAAATTAGACAGTTTGTTATTACTCCCTTTTGCGCTATGGTTAATTATGTTTGGTGCAACGCTGTGGTATTTTTTACCCAAACTTCGTCAAACGGCAAGTATTCAGGCCAATGCTCGCGCATTAATGACAGGGCGTATCACCGACGCTTACGCGAATATTATGACGGTGAAACTATTTAGCCATTCACGGCGGGAGCTTGGGTATGCCAAGTCTGCCATGAAGCAGTTTTTGGGTACGGTACATGCGCAGATGCGCTGGGTAACGGTGCTTGAATTTGTTAACCATGTGGTGAGCGTTACCCTCATAGGTAGCACCGCTGCGATTGGCTTGTATTTGTGGCAACGTGGTGATGTGGGCGTCGGTGCGCTTGCGGTCGCTACCGCAATGGCACTGCGTATCAATGGCTTGACTCACTGGATTATGTGGCAGATGGCAACCTTGTTTGAAAGCATTGGTACAGTGCAAGATGGTATCCGCACCTTATCCACACCGCAAAAAGTTGTGGATGCCCCTGATGCCAAAGAGCTTGTTATTAGCAAAGGGCATATTCGTTTTGAAGACGTTGACTTTGGTTATGAAGATGCTGATAAAGCGAGTATGGGGTGTAAGGTTGCCACTGCGGATGACAGTTTGGATGGGGTACCTCAATCGGCTGATAGTGAGTCTGATTATGTGAAACTGCTAGATGGCTTTAACTTAGATATCAAGCCCGGTGAAAAAATAGGCTTAGTCGGTCGCTCGGGTGCCGGCAAGTCTACTTTGGTGAATTTATTGCTGCGCTTTTATGAAGTGGATTCGGGTCGTATTACTATTGACTCACAGGCTATCGATAAAGTGACTCAAGAAAGCTTACGCCGTCTGATTGGTATGGTCACGCAGGATACCTCTTTGCTGCACCGAACGGTACGTGAAAACATCGCTTATGGACGCCCCTCGGCAACTGATGAGGAGATTATCGAAGCGTGCAAACAAGCGCAGGCGTGGGAGTTTATTCAAGAGCTACATGACGCCAAAGGCAATGTCGGGCTTGACACCCAAGTGGGTGAGCGCGGCGTTAAGCTATCAGGCGGGCAGCGTCAACGTATCGCCATTGCCCGAGTTATGCTAAAAAACGCACCTATTTTACTGCTTGATGAAGCCACCAGCGCACTAGACTCAGAAGTCGAACACGCCATTACTGAAAGCTTGAATGCTATGATGGAAGGTAAAACGGTCATTGCTATTGCCCACAGGTTGTCCACTATTGCTGCGCTAGATCGGTTAGTGGTTATGGATAGAGGCAGTATTATTGAGCAAGGTAGCCATGATGAGCTACTCGCGCAAAATGGCGTTTATGCAAGTTTATGGGACCGTCAAAGTGGTGGGTTCTTGGGTGAAGATGATTGATGTGTAGATAGATGCTTTAAATGTAAATTATTGATAAAAATATAATAGGTATAACTGATACCTTAATAACAACTATAGAAACAACGACTATAGAAAAAACGACTATATAAATAAGGATTATAGACATAATTGCGTTAAAATGAGTGAGTAAAGTTAACCAAATAGCTTTTTTAATCTATTAGCGTCGTTGACCTAACCACTTAGCTAACCTAAAAACTTAGTTAACACGTAGGGAATAAGTACATATATGGATGAGACACAATATGATCGAATGCAGCCGTTTGAAAAGCGTATTGAAATAGAGGGCAGACAGGCTCGATACTATGATTTAAAAGAGCTCATTGTATCAAATAGCTCAGCTAAATCAGATGGCCCAATTCGCTCAAAATACTCTGATAAGCCACACATTTTGGGTAGCAAGCATCAATCCAAAACATCCAAGATGTCTGACTCTAAAAAACCACTTGCTCATTTTTATGGGGGTAATGGCTTTCCAGTAGGCGCATACGAGCCATTATTAACTGAGTTAAGTCAGGAATATGACTTGTGCAGCTTGGCGCTACAAGGCTACTGGTATGACCTACCCAAAAAAAAGACACTCACGCGCGAACAAGACGCTGATCTTTTGATTAAGTTTTTGGAAAAGACCCAGTCAGGACCCGTTATTGGTATTGGGCATTCTCAAGGTGCTACAGCAACAGCAATAGCCGCAGCTAAACGCCCTGACCTATTCTCCAGTCTTTACTTTATAGATCCAGTCACGTTCACCAAAAGTCAAACGCTACTGGTAAACCGTATTCCCCGTTTTATATTACAGACGCAAGAGCCTTTTAAGAGTACAAAAGTAAAGCAGGTAAATTGGGCCAGTGTTGACGACTATTATCAGTATTTACGTAATAATCGGGCTTTTAAACGTATTAGTAATGCAAACTTAACCCTGTTTGCGCAAAACAGTCTGTATAAAAAAGACAGCGCGTCATCCAGCTTTGCCTTGTTATTTGATCCAAAATACGAGCTCGCAAGCTACTATGGTACGCCTTATATGACCCCTGCTTTAAAAAAGCTTAATAAAAAAGAAGTACCCTATTTACTTATATTGGCAAAGCCTTCGATATTTAATAGTGACAAAGTCCGCGTCAGTTGGCGAAACGTGGTGCCAAACGATAATATGATTACGCTAAGAGACTATGGTCATCTATTGCCACTGGAAGCACCCAAAGTATGTGCCAATGTTATCTTTGATTATGAGCAAGCACGAAGCGCCACTAAGCTAAGATAATAAAGGCCTATCATATAAAAATGAACCTTGAACATTCGCTAAGATAAAGTCCATAGGCAAGCGATTTAAACCTACAGTTAAGTCGACAACCTAACGAGTACCCGTAGCATGCGAGATCTATTTAGCCAAAGCGAACATGACAACCTATTGCCTTATGATGGTGTTGTGAATGACTTGGGTGTTATTTTATACCCTCACGCAAAAAATAATGACGCTGAGGATAATTGTGCTGAAGATAAAGCTCTATATCATACGCTTTTAAATCAACTCCCTTGGCAGTCAGATAAGGTCACGCTATTCGGTAAGACGCACATCACCACGCGCAAGATTGTCTGGATGGGAGATATGGCACACGGCTCCTCGCTCGCTTATACTTATTCAGGGCATACTCGCCCCATAATTCCTTGGCATGATACTGTGTTTCACGTGAAACACATCATCGAATCCAAACTGCAAAAAATCGGTGTTCAAGTCCATTTTAATACGTGTTTATTAAACTTCTATCCCACAGGGCAAGATGGTATGGGCTATCATGCGGATGATGAAGCTGAGCTTGGTCCTGAGCCTATCATCGCTTCGCTATCGCTTGGTGCTACGCGAAAGTTTGTACTCAAACACAAAAAGACTCAAGATAAAGTTGAGCTCTATCTTGAGTCAGGTCAATTGATTGTCATGCGAGGTAAGACGCAGCAGAATTGGAAACATACCGTCACTAAGACCAAAAGTGTTCAAGAAGGTCGTATCAGTCTTACCTTTCGGCAAATGCCTTTACAGCACTTGTCTATATAAATGTTATGCACTATTGAGATGCCGATGCTTGGCGGTCTAAAAAGCGCTCACGATAGCATTGATAGGCTGCTTCACACACATTGGCAGTATAATTAGCATTCACACCGCCTGCTACGATAGCGCCAACTGCAGGGATAACTTGAGCGGCTTTGGTTTTTACCATATCTGTCGCAACTTTTGTCGCCGTTTGTCTAATGATGCGTGAGGCCACCTCTTCATTCACTTTGTTAAAGGCAAGCGTTTCAGGGTCTTTTAATAGACTTAGGGTCTCATCTAATGCCGCTTGTCGATCTGTTGTTGACGTCGATGTGGCAATAGAGAGCAACGACATGACAAATAGCTGCTCTTCTTTTTTACTGACATCAAACCCATAATAAGTGGCGAATTCGGATATAGCGCGTAAATTTGCTGCGATCACAGCCGCAATATCAGCAGGAATACCAGCCCAGCCTGCCATGCCAGTGGTAACGCCTTGCGCACTGGTTGCCGCAACATATTTACTTTTAAACAGGTTAACTTGATTATCAATAGTCTCAAGTGGCAGCTTTTGGATATCTTCTAGAGTAGCAATCACTTCATTTGATTGCTCATTATAAGCTTTAAGTATGTCTTGGATATCAATAGACCAGGTGGCCGCATCGCTAAACGTTGTCAACGACTTTTCAATGACTTCTTTTAACGTCTCACCAAACTGCGGCGCATTTAATAACGCATCCCCTGCTTTTTCTATAGGGGTACTTAGTGCAGATAGTGACTTGGTTAGCAGATTTGAATCTGGATGCATCCACTCATTGATCTCTGCTCTAGCTTTTTCATTATAGTCTTTGGAATCTGTTTGGTTATTATCCAAATTTTCTTGTGTACTGTCCATATTATCGTTTGGCATATTTTAATCATCATCCTTTTAATTAAGTGTTTTATTGATTATTAGCGTCTTATATTTATTTAAGGTTTTAGAGAGTTACCAAAAAGCGGTAAAAAGAAAAGAGCTCATAGAAGCTTAGCTCTTCCAAACTAACCCTATAACTTTTAACAGGGTGCTTAAATAAGCCGCTTTTAACAAATAGCTTTTAATAAACGGTTGTTAATAAGCCGCTTTAATTAATACAGTTTAGTGAAACATGTATGACTTAATGCTTATATATAAGCCTTGTTAAAAAGCGTTAATTTTTATAAGGTTGGCTCTATGTTCCAATTATAAAAGGATATGTTGCCTCAATACAAAGGCGTGATTTTGTTTAAGTTTCACGTTAATAACGTCAGACCTTAAGGACTATTTTACCAAAGCTGTCGCCATTTTGAATGTGTTCGTGTGCTTGCTTGGTATCTTGTAACGAATACACAGCTTCAAATCCAAGCGTTAATTTACCACTACCAACCATATCTAACACGCGCTTTAAATCCTCTCCATTTGGCTTTACTGCAAACCCATCAACCTCTATGTCTTTATCAGAACCTGCTTTTTGTAATTTATCTACCCAAATGGAGGGTAATACGACGACACGTCCGCCCTTTTTGACCAAGGCCAATGCTCGTACGCCTGCATCATCACCAACTAAATCAAATAACAAGTCTGCCTCAAGCGCTGGAAAATCTGACTCTTTGGTGTAATCTATCCACCCTTCAAGTTTCGTGATATCAATAAGCGCTTTAAGCTTATTATATTTTTCAGGAGAACAGATAAGCGTGAGCTTAATGTCATTATTGTCTACTTTATCGATTAGCATTTGTAGCATAAGGTGCCCCACGCCCCCTGCTGGAGCATTCATAACGACATGCGCTCCTGACTTAATCTGTGCAAATCTAACTGCTTGATATGCCGTAGTACCTACGCACGGGATAGCGCCCGCAGTTTGTAGCGACACCCCATCAGGTACGCGCGCAAATAAGCTTGCATCTGCTGCATTGTAGTGCGCGTAACACCCACCATCAAAGCTTAGTGCAGCCACCTTATCTCCCACATTAAAATTTTGAGAATTGCTGGCAAGCACCTCACCTGCCATATCAAATCCTAAGATAGCGGGCTTATTTTGTGCAAACTGATTGTCTTTAATCTTATCCGCACCCCAGCCCAAGCCTTGTCGAGTTTTATAGTCCACAGGATTTACACCCGCATAAGCGATCTTAACAAACACCAAATTTTCTTTCATATCAGGCGTTTGGACATCTGACTGATACGTTAAAACATCAGGCTCTCCAAAATCATTAATAATAATGGCGGATTGGGTTTGCGGTAGGGATTGATTAGCGGACACAACTGACTCCTTGTTTGTTTTATTTTTATAACACGTCTCATTTATGAGGTTCGGCCACTATTCTTGCGGGCTATTATGATCAAGTAGGTCTTCATCACCAGAATTTTCCAAAATCTCTGCTTCAACTTTTTGCATTAGTTTTGGATCTGGACGCGCATCAAGCACATCATCGGCATCTTTATCACCAAGGATTTGTCTCGCGCGCTGCTTGGCTTTTTCTTTTTCAAGGTCATCTGGTTTAGTTTTCAGGCTTTGAGATGATCCTTCGGACGATTTGATGGCGTCTTCTGGTATCTCAGGCTGATCTGGTATCTCAGGCTGAATAGTTGCTTGTATACCGTCCTGCGTACTTTCCGTATTGGCCGCGCGATTGATATGTTTAATAGCCTCTTCAACATCTCCATTTAGACGCATACGGTATATCGGCTCAGGTAAGCTAAATCCGTTATTCTCTAGAGCATGTTTGGCTTCACGTATAGCGATACTGCGCGCTTTGTATAAATCAGTATTAGTTTGATCTACCCACACTTGAAACTCTAAAATGATATTAGAGTCGCCCACTTCCTGAATAATTGCCACCGATTTTGGATCAGCTAAAATAAAATCCAGTGCGTTAACCGCATCCAGACCCACTTTAATCGCCGCAATAGGGTCATCGTTGGCGTCCACACCCAGCTGAAAGGTAAAGCGCCGTTCAGGGTTTTTGGTATAGTTCAAGATAGTGGCTTTAAAGACCTCGGAGTTTGGGATACGCAGTTGGTTACCATCTGACGTCATTAAGATGGTGGCTCGACTAGTGAGACGAACGACGATACCTTCTTGACCATTGATATCAACATAATCACGCGCTCTAAAGGGCTGACGTACGCTAAGCATCAGCGAGGCAATGTAATTCTCAATAGTGTCTTTGACTGCAAAACCAACGGCAATACCAATGACTCCTGCACCGCCAAGCAACGTACCAATAATGGCTTCAGCTCCCATAAGGCTAAGCGCGAGTATCAGGCCTATAATTACAAACAGCACTTTGATCGTTTGTGACAATAGCTCTGCGACAAAAGGATTGGGGGTGATGCGCTTCCATAAAGACTTACGCCGAGAGATCCATGTCCCAATCCATACCACCACAACAAATACTAAGATAGCAACGAGCAATAAAGGCAAGGCTTTGATTAGACCTCGTGCTTGCTGTTTTAAATCTGCAATCACTGGTGTCACATTATCCTGCACATCTAATGTGCGATTAATTCGATCTTCGACGGCGACGACGTCACTCACCCGATTAGCAAGATTAATAGCTTGCTGTGCCTTTTTTTCGTTTGGTGCTTCACCGCTTAAGCTCACTACCCCTTCGCTGACGCCCACAACAATGGATTTCAATCCTTCGATTTCAGAAAAGATACCCGTAATACGTTTTTTTATATCACCATCATTAACTTGATTGGCACTGGTTTCAATAACGGTGTCTTTTTCAGTGATATTACCTGCTGCAGGTGCTGAATCGATAGTAGGCGCATCAACAGACGCATCGTCAGTTGACACATCGCTACTATTTTCTTCCGTATTTCCCCCTGAGCCCTCATCGCCGCTTGCCGCCTGTGCTTGCTCATCAGAATTTGCCGAGTCATTAGCATTGGAAGCCGTTTTTAATGCGTCATTAGCAGCAGCAATATCACCAGTGAGTATCGCTTCTCCTGCCGCCGCAACCTCTTCTGATACCGCATGAGCAGGTAGGTGCAATACCGATAGCAGCAATAACATCAACATCGCTATGGGCAGCTTAGACTGGTTTATAAATCTATATATCAACTTGGCTATAAACCTAACAATAAAGCGGATTAAAAACACTTGGCGCAGCCTTAATCGCTGTGAGGGGGAGGTTGCCATTACTGAGTTATCCTTTGGTATTGAGTCGCCGTATTGAGCCGCAAATGGTGCGCAAGATTGAGTCGCAGTACTGAGTCACAGTGTTAAATTAAAACAAGCACGCAAGCTATCCCTATACCACTTGTATTTAAACCTATTAATTTTAAAACCCATTAACTTTTAAACCAATTTACTATTAAACCCATTAACTTTAGACAAGTTAGCTTAAAAATTAACAAGCTTTTTGTATTTTTATCTTCAAACTACTGCTTAAAAAAGGGCTCAGTTCACAACTTAATTAAATTAAAAACTAACGCTATAAGTTATTGGTTAAAGCTAGTTGTCTAAGCTATTTATCTAAATAAAGCTGCGCTTCACCTAAATCCAATGTACCTTCATAAATCGCGCGGCCAGTAATGATGCCTTCTAAGCAATCACCATATGGCTTTAACAGTTCAATGTCTTTCATATTCGTCACACCGCCTGAGGCAATAACGGGTAGACCGCCTTCGCGTGCAAGATTAACGGTCTGCTCCACATTCACCCCTTGCATCATACCATCACGCGCAATATCGGTATAAACAATAGAAGACACGCCTGCATCAGCAAAGCGTTTTGCCAAATCGATGGCTTTGGTATCGGTTACGTTGGCCCATCCATGCGTTGCTACCATACCATCTTTGGCATCAATACCAACGATAATATGACCTGCAAACTCACGACATGCTTCTTCAACAAATTCTGGGTTTTCGACCGCTTTTGTCCCGATAATAATATAGGTTAGGCCCGCTGTTAGGTAATGTTCAATCGTTTGTAAGCTGCGTATACCGCCGCCTAACTGCACAGGTAAATTAGGATGAACCTTTGCTATTTGAGTAACGACATTTTTATGCACAGGCACGCCATCAAAAGCACCATTTAAATCTACTAAATGCAAACGGCGCGCGCCTTCATCGACCCAGCGGGTTGCCATGGCTACCGGATCATCTGAAAAAACCGTATCATCCTCCATACGACCTTGCTTTAATCGAACGCATTTACCATCTTTAAGATCAATTGCAGGAATAAGAACAGGCGCTTTTGAACCTGAAGCGGTTTGAGTATTCTTTTGCTCTGTGGTTAAATTTGTAGTACTCAATGATTGAGTTTGCATATCAAAAACCTTAATTGAATTTAAATTTTAAATTAAAATGGTTATAAATTTATTCCCGGCGGCTATTTTTTGGATGTCGCCATTAAAATTAAGTAAACATACTGGCAATTTTAGGGCAATTTAACGTATAATCCTAGGATATATTGTATATGTATTTTGGTAGCCAGTCGCCACTGTCTTCAATGATAAGAAATTAGAATAAACCTTTATATTCGTAAGCACCCATCTCAATAGTTATATGATGATGGGCTTTGACATACGTATTATAGAGCGGTAACTAATAAATCTTATATCATCAAGTTCAAATCTCGGCCACTGCGCCGTTCTGGTTTGCTCACTCCCGACGGGACGTCTGGCCTTTCTTCGCTTATGGAATAAGTTCGCTTATGATTACCATTAAAAAGGGGCTTGATTTGCCCATTGCTGGTGCACCCAGCAGTGAAATCACCCAGCATTCGCCAAAGCACGTTGCGCTTGTCGGCTACGACTATGTCGGCATGAAGCCTACGATGAACGTTAAAGAAGGTGATATCGTCACCAAAGGTCAGCCTATTTATGAAGATAAAAAACGGGTTGGTGTGATTTACACCGCACCTGCTTCAGGAAAGGTTGTGGCTATAAATCGCGGTGCGCGCCGTGTTTTTGAAAGTTTAGTTATTGAAGTTGATCCCAGCGCTGGTGAAGAAAGCTTTGATAAGTTTGATTCAAGCGAATTAGCGGGTCTTAATCCTGAAACGGTTGAAGCACAGCTGGTCAAATCAGGTGAATGGACGGCACTGCGTACGCGTCCTTATAGCCGTACACCTGATATTGGAACCCGTCCACAAGCTATCTTTGTTACTGCAATCGATACCAATCCGTTGGCGGTTGATCCTATGGTTCTTATTCAAGAAGAACAACAGGCCTTTAACGATGGATTAGCAGTTCTATCGACCCTCTCACCAAAGACGTACGTTTGCCATCATGGCAGTGCCAGTATTCCAAAAGTTGCGAGTATAGCGTCAACTAACGTGACTGAATACCACGCTTTTGCAGGTAAGCATCCTGCGGGTAATGCTGGTACGCATATCCACTTTTTACATCCTGTTAGCCGTGAGGTCACTGTGTGGACCATCGGTTATCAAGACGTGATTGCATTTGGTAAGCTATTTACTACAGGTCAGTTATTTACACGTCGTTTGATAAGCTTTGCAGGTCCTGCTGTAGATAAGCCGAGATTGGTTGTCACAGAACGTGGCGCTGATTTGACAGAGCTGACCAGTGGCGAGCTTAAAGGTAGCGATCCCCGTGTTATTAGTGGCTCAGTATTATCTGGGCGTAACACCATTTCTACCACCGCTTATCTAGGGCGTTTTCATAATCAAGTCAGCGCTTTAGAAGAAGGTCATGAGCGTCCAGCGTTCCACTTCTTTAGCCCTGGTTTCAAGCGTTTCTCTAAGCTCCCGATTTATATTTCACAATTTTTCAAAGGTAAAAAATACAATTTTACCACCACCACAAACGGCTCCCCTCGTGCCATGGTTCCCATTGGTGTTTATGAGGAAGTCATGCCACAAGATTATTTACCGACTCAGTTATTACGGGCGTTAATTGTAGAAGATATTGTTTCAGCAGTAGACCTCGGTGCATTAGAACTAGATGAAGAAGACTTGGCTCTATGTACATTTGTTTCACCCGGTAAATACGAGTTTGGCGACATCTTGCGTGATAACTTAACTCGCATTGAGCAGGAGGGCTAACGCTGATGAAATTTTTACACAATATGTTTGACCGCTTAGAGCCTAACTTTACTATAGGCGGCAAATTCGAGAAATACTATGCTGTGTTTGAGATGTTTGATACTTTCTTACGTCAGCCTAGTAGTACTACCCATTCAGCGGCGCATGTACGTGACGGTATTGACTTAAAGCGTATTATGATCATGGTGTGGTTATGTACTTTTCCTGCTATGTTTTGGGGTATGTACAACGTCGGTTTCCAAGCATTAACCGCTATTCAGCAGTTAGGTTTACAGCCTGAGGGTTGGCGTACGGCCATTACCAATATGGTAGGCTATGACCCAAATAGCATATGGGCGGCCTTTGTATATGGTGCCATGCAGTTTTTACCTATTTATATTGTGACCTTTGCGGTGGGTATCGCTTGGGAGATTATTTTTGCTGTGGTACGCGGCCACGAAGTCAACGAAGGCTTTTTCGTGACCTCTGTGCTATTTGCCTTATGTTTACCACCCGATATTCCTTTATGGCAAGTCGCCTTAGGTATAACCTTCGGCGTTGTGGTGGCAAAAGAGGTGTTTGGCGGTACCGGTAAAAACTTCTTAAACCCAGCGTTATCAGGCCGTGCTTTCTTATACTTTGCCTACCCGGCTTATATGTCAGGAGATACGGTATGGACAGCGGTTGATGGCTTTTCAGGTGCCACTCCGCTAGGTTTATCTGCCATTAATGTCACGCCTGACCAATTTACGGATGCATACGGTAATGTTATTAGCTGGATGGATGCATTTTTAGGCAACATGCAAGGCAGTATTGGTGAAGTGTCTACACTTGCGATCTTACTTGGCATGATTGTATTAATTTGGACACGTATTGCCTCTTGGCGCATTATCGCCGGCTGTGTCATCGGTTTAGTAGCAACCTCTTTAGTATTTAATGCGATTGGTTCAGATGACAATCTAATGATGAGTTTGCCCTTTTATTGGCACTTAGTATTAGGCGGGTTTGCTTTTGGCGCCGTATTTATGGCAACCGATCCGGTATCAGCCGCCCATACCAACAAAGGTCGCTGGGCATATGGTATTTTGATTGGATTTATGACCGTATTAATCCGCGTTATAAACCCAGCCTTCCCAGAAGGTATTATGCTAGCGATCTTATTTGCTAACTTGTTTGCACCATTGTTTGACTATTTTGTCACTCAGGCAAACATCAAACGTCAAACGGCTCGGAGGATGCGTCATGTCCCAGCAGACTAAAAAGAATTCAAACTCAAACATGCGCACCATTATGGTCGCCTTGGTCTTGTGTTTGGTGTGTTCAGTCTTAGTATCAGCAGTCGCAGTTGGCTTAAAATCTGCACAAGTGAAGAACCAGCTTCTTGACCGTAACAAAAACATTCTAGTTGCTGCTGGATTATTCGATCCAGCAAAAGATACCAATGATGACGTCGCCGAACGATTTGAAGATTTCGACGTCAAATTAATTGATATTAATAGTGGCGCCTATGCTACTGAAGGACAACTATCAGAAGCAGGTATCTCTGATATTAACGACTATGATGCTAACCAAGCTGCCAAAAATAAAGCACTTAGCCAAGATCTAGGTGACGATGATCCCGCCAGTATTGGTGCAGTTCCAAATTTTGCGAAAGTGTATGTTAAGAATGATGCCGATGGTAACCCGGAACTGGTTGTACTTCCAGTTCATGGCTATGGCCTTTGGGGTACTATCTATGGATTCTTAACGTTAGAGAGTGATTTGAACACAGTTAAAGGGATCAGTTGGTACGATCACAAAGAAACCCCTGGTCTCGGCGCCCGTATTGAAGAGAAGAAATGGCGCGATCAGTGGCAAGGTGTAGAAGCGTACGACGATCAAGGTGATGTGAACATTGGCGTTGGTAAAGGCAAACCTATTGATGGTATCAGCGGTGCAACCCTGACCAGCCGTGGTGTTAACAACCTTGTCCAGTTTTGGTTAAGTGACCGTGGATACAAACCATTTTTGGATCAGCTGCGTAGTAGTAGCACCAATATTAAGCCGAACAATAGTGGTGCAACGGCGAAGTTAGCCGAACAGCCATCACTATCTATAGGCGAGGAGGCATAACATGGCAACAGATACTAAAAAGATCTTAACCACGCCAATTTTTGATAACAACCCTATTGCACTGCAAATTCTAGGGATCTGTTCGGCGTTGGCAGTAACCACTAACGTAAAGAATGCACTGGTAATGTGTATTGCATTAACATTGGTGACCGCATTTTCAAGCTTCTTTATTTCTATCATTCGTAATAAGATTCCATCGAGCATCCGTATTATTGTACAGATGACAATTATTGCCTCTTTAGTTATTGTCGTTGACCAAGTACTTAAAGCTGTTGCTTACGATGTGAGTAAGTCGCTATCTGTATTCGTAGGTTTGATTATTACTAACTGTATTGTGATGGGGCGCGCGGAAGCCTTCGCAATGAGCAACCCACCCGTACCAAGCTTTTTAGATGGCATCGGTAACGGTCTAGGTTATTCAGCGGTCTTGATTTTCGTAGCGGTTATTCGTGAGCTTATCGGTAGTGGTAGTATTTTAGGGATAACGTTACTAAACCCCGTTACTGATGGTGGGTGGTATGTGCCAAATGGTCTATTGTTATTGCCACCATCTGCGTTCTTTATCATCGGTTTATTTATTGCGATTATTCGTATTTGGAAGCCTGAGCAGGTTGAAGAGCCAGAGTTTGTTATGAAGCCTCAGTCTAAAGGTATGGCGCATGGAGGAGGACACTAATGGGACATTATACCAGTCTATTTATCACGTCTGTTTTTATTGAAAACATGGCGCTTGCCTACTTCTTAGGCATGTGTACCTTCTTAGCGGTATCGAAAAAGGTATCTACTGCTATTGGCCTTGGTGTTGCGGTTATTGCCGTTATGACCATTACCGTGCCTTTGAACAATTTGTTATATCAATACATCTTGAAAAATGGTGCGCTCGCTTGGGCAGGCTTTCCTGATATTAACTTGAGCTTTTTAGGTTTGTTAAGTTATATCGCTTTGATTGCCGCAACTGTACAAATATTAGAGATGTTCTTAGATAAGTACGTCCCTGCACTGTATAACGCACTTGGGGTATTCTTGCCACTCATCACTGTAAACTGCGCTATATTAGGTGGGGTATTATTTATGGTAGAGCGTGACTATAACTTCACCGAATCATTGACTTATGGTGTGGGTGCAGGTTTTGGTTGGGCGCTAGCCATTGCTCTACTAGCTGGAATCCGTGAGAAACTAAAATATTCTGATGTGCCTGCCCCGCTACGTGGTCTAGGTATTACCTTTATTACTGTCGGATTGATGTCGCTTGGATTTATGTCATTCGGTGGTATGTCAATTTGAACGGCTGACAAAGTCTATATAGATGAATATCAAGCGATTTTAATATTTAAATAAGGACAAAAATCATGGAGTTATTTGGTACCGCCATTGGCGGCGTCGCCATGTTTACCCTGATTATAATGAGTTTGGTTGCCATTATTTTGGTTGCGCGCTCTCGATTGGTCAGTTCAGGGGATGTCACCATTCATATTAATGATGATCCTGACAACGATGTGGTAACCCCAGCTGGTGGTAAATTACTACAAACCCTTGCTAGCGAAGGTATATTTCTATCATCTGCCTGTGGTGGCGGTGGTACTTGTGGTCAGTGTACGTGTAAAGTTCTTGAAGGTGGCGGCTCTATCCTGCCAACCGAAGAAGGTCATTTTACCCAAGGTGAAATCCGCGATAACATGCGTCTGGCCTGTCAGGTTTCTGTTAAGCAAGATATGGAAATTGAGATTGATCCTGAGTTCTTTGATGTGCAGAAGTGGGAATGTGAAGTCATCTCAAACGAAAATGTGGCAACGTTTATTAAAGAGCTTGTGCTAAAAATCCCAGAAGGTGAAGAAGTTAATTTCCGTGCTGGCGGTTATGTACAGCTTGAAGCGCCACCACATGAGGTGCATTATAAAGACTTTGATATTGAAGAAGAGTACCTTGAAGATTGGGAAAAATTTGGCTTATTCAAATACGTATCCAAAGTAGATGAAGAAGTTATTCGTGCCTATTCTATGGCGAACTATCCTGATGAAAAAGGTATTATTAAGTTTAACATCCGTATCGCAAGTCCCCCACCGCGTGGCCCTGAAGGCATTCCACCAGGCAAAATGTCGTCTTATGTATTTAACCTAAAACCAGGCGATAAAATTACCGTCTCTGGTCCTTATGGTGAATTCTTCGCTAAAGACACTGATGCTGAAATGGTATTTATCGGTGGTGGTGCAGGTATGGCACCAATGCGCTCACATATCTTTGATCAGCTTAAACGCTTAGAGTCTAAGCGTAAGATCAGCTTCTGGTATGGTGCACGCTCTGTACGTGAGATGTTCTATGTTGAAGATTACGACATGCTTCAAGAACAATATGATAATTTTGAATGGCATGTGGCTTTATCAGACCCACTACCTGAAGATAATTGGGAAGGTTATACTGGATTTATTCACAATGTCTTATATGAAGAATATCTAAAAGACCATCCAAACCCAGAAGATTGTGAATACTACATGTGTGGGCCTCCTGTCATGAATGCTGCGGTTATCGATATGCTACATGACCTTGGCGTAGAAGATGAAAACATCTTACTTGATGACTTTGGCGGCTAAGTTACTTTTTATATAAATATATTGTAAACAAATAGAGTCTCGCTTGAGGCTCTTTTTTTATGTTTATAACTCAGGTTGCACAGCATAAAAATAAGGAATATATAAACGAAACTCATTTTGAAGTTGAATGTGAATTAACTCCAAAAGTAGTCACATAAACGTTAAAATAGAGTTCTTCTAAAGGTTAACCCTTTTATACACCGACTTTATTAAACTTTAAAGCCATTCTATGAAAAACTTATCCTCCCCTACCCTTCACTTTACTGCGTACTTAATCACCAAAACGTCTGTCGGTACAACGGTTGGTGTCATCATGTTATCCGCTTTGATGTTAAGTGGCTGCGATCAATCACCAAAGTATCAATATCTGGAAGGTCAAACGATGGGTACCAGCTATCATATTACCTATCGGCAGCCAGAAAATGCAGGCGCTGATATGATAAAAGCCGCAATCGATAGTCGATTACAAGAGATTAATAACAGTATGTCGACGTACCAAGATGACTCGACCATATCTAAATTTAATACTTTAGGAGCAGGCGAAAGTATCACGGTTGACCCGGACTTTATTCAGGTGCTACAAGATTCTAAACAGGTTTATACTCAATCAGGGGGTGCTTTTGATCCCACCGTGATGCCGCTTATAAACTTGTGGGGATTTGGCAGTGTAATTACCGTGGATAGACTACAAAATCCACCACCGAATAAAGATATATTAGCAGCAAAACAATATATTGATTTTGATAGCATCATCTTAGAGGGAAGTTCATTAACTAAGTCCAAAGATGGGGTTGAGATCGACTTTTCAGCCATTGCCAAAGGCTATGGGGTTGATGTGATTGCAGAGGTTTTAAACAGTCAATATAACATCAATAACTATATGGTCGAGATTGGGGGAGAGGTGGCAACATCAGGTGTCAATCAAAACTCACAGCCATGGCAAATTGCCATTGATGCGCCCGTGCTCGATAGTAGTGTCAGCGATCGCTTAACCATTGCTGCTATCAGGCAGCCTACATCCACCAATCAATTGCATTTGGCGACATCAGGCAATTATCGTAATTCCATTATTTTTGATAACAAACGCTATAGTCACACCATTGATCCTACAACAGGACAGCCCATTGTGGGCGGCGCACCTTCGGTAACTGTGGTGGCTAATAGCGTTGCCATTGCTGATGCGTGGGCAACCGCTCTTACTGCGATGCCTTATAAAAGAGCATATGAGCTTGCCCATGATAAGAATATTGCTGCCTTGTTTATCATCCCAAAACAAGGAGAGATACATAATGAATTACCTACCACTCAGGAGATTAAGAAAAGCAGTCAAGACCCACTTGATTATTGGCAAATACAGCAAACCTCATCAATGCAGATGCTGCGCGCTGATAAGCTAAAAAAACAAGGCTTGTGATAACTCACTACTATTTTATTAAAGCCTAATTAAAAACTATATTAATTAGTATATATGTTCTAAAATGACTCAATTTTTTTAAAACCGCAAGCGTTTACTAATATTAAGGATTTATCAGCAATGATTTATACATTGATGGCGCTAGTCTTTGTAATAGGTTACATCGCGATTGCTCTAGAGCATAATATTCATGTTGATAAAGCGGCCTCGGCGCTGCTTACTGCCATTTTAGTGTGGACATTGTTAGTTATTGGCTCTGATACCCTATTGGCGGACCAAATGGTACATGCTGAAGGATTAAATGTCAGTCAATTTATTAATGTAGAGCTTAGGCATCATCTGGCAGAAATTGCAGAAATTCTATTTTTCTTGATGGGTGCAATGGTGATTGTCGAGCTTATTGATGCGCATGATGGTTTTTATGCCATTACTAGCCGTATTCAAACCACAAGCGCCGTTAAGCTGTTGTGGACAATCGGAATTCTGACCTTTTTCTTCTCCGCTCTACTCGATAACCTAACAACGACCATTGTTATGGTGTCTTTGCTACGTAAGCTGATTACCAAACAGCAAATGCGCTGGTTGTACGTTGGCATGGTCGTTATCTGTGCAAACGCAGGCGGTGCATGGTCCCCTATTGGTGATGTAACCACCACCATGCTATGGATTGGTCATCAGGTTACCGCCAGCAAGATTATCGTTGATCTTATTGTACCTAGTATTATTGCAGCTGTCGTGCCACTCATTATATTGAGCGTGTCGCTAAAAGGTAAAAAGATTCTTCGCCCTGTAGAAGATAAACCTGCGCCCAAGTCCTCAAGTAGTAACTATTTAGGACCTGTGGATCAAAACCCTGCGTTAGCAGGAGGACCTGTGTTTATGGAAGCGGTGCCAACCAGTGCGCCTGAAACACTCCCCAAAGATCAGTTGGCTTTGATGGCACAGCGTACCATTACAAGAAGAATGCGATTAAGCGTATTGATATTAGGCTTATCAGCCCTTGCCTTTGTCCCTATTTTTAAGACGGTAACTCATCTACCGCCATACATGGGCATATTGTTTGGGCTGGGTGTGTTATGGGTTTATACCGAAGTGATGCATCGCCATCATGACTGGTATGTTAAAGAACAGTTGACGGTAGTTGGCGTTTTATCACGCGTGGATATACCCAGTATTTTATTCTTCTTAGGTATATTATTGGCGGTTGCTGGTTTAGCGACAGCGGGTCATTTGACGGATGTGGCTTTATGGTTAGATAATACCTTTGGCAATTTATATGTGATCAATGTGCTTATTGGCTTGTTGTCCTCGTTAGTAGATAACGTACCTTTAGTAGCAGGTGCCATGAAAATGTATCCACTACTTGATCAGGCTGCTTTATCAGGAATGACAGGCGACCATTTAGCGCGTCAAAGTATGTTCCTGCAAGATGGCGCGTTCTGGCATTTCTTAGCATATTGTGCGGGTACAGGCGGTAGTTGCTTAATTATTGGTTCTGCGGCAGGCGTGGCCGCTATGGGTATGGAGAAAGTACCTTTTATATGGTATTTAAAACGCATTAGTATCTTAGCTTTAGTTGGCTACCTAGCAGGGGCTGCAACCTATATTGCTATTCATGTCATATAGACCCCGCGATTAGTAGAGCAAAACTAAATAAAACCAAACGTGTTATTTAAAGCCATAAAGAGTCTATCTTTATGGCTTTTTCGTCGAAATTAAATGTCTACCTTGTGCAGAATAAAAGTCAGCTTAAGGGCTTTAACTTTTTCTTATTTATGGAAGCTTTACAGCACTTATACCGCTCTAAAACGCTTATTTACCCTAGTTATGCTACAATAGTTATAAATAATTAATGATAGATAAAGCTTGAATCATTTTTTATGAATTAGGTGTTCTTTCATAACACTGATATTTGACGTTGATATCTGTGACACGAATATTGTAGTGTAAAAATTAGCATTTTAGACACAGTAGATTCAAATATCTGAATTCTAAATAATGACTGCTCAAGCTTTTTAGACTAAGTGAGGTTATTATGCTCGCTCAATTACTTCCTATGCTCGCCATTACGTTTGGCGTATTTGTTCTTTTCTTTTTGATGATGGGTATTGGATATATGATCAAAAAAGAACCCTTAAGGGGTTCTTGCGGTCGTGTGGCTAATCTAATGGGGGATGAGACCTGCTCATTTTGTGGGGATGATCCCAATAAATGCGACAAGATGAACGATGATGCTAACCTTAATGAAAAAGCGGCAGAACTTGGTAAATCAGCTGTCTGATTTACTTACTTTTAACCAGCAGCTTTTTAACTTTCAGTTTAATACCTTTTTTAATTCTAAGCTTTTAAATCTTGTTTCTTAAGTGGCAGCTATTAAGTGAATGCTCTTAAGTGGCGGTTGTTAATTAACAGTTGCCAGTTTCTAAGTATCAGATTAGCCAGTTGTACACTAATAGAACCATCGTTTAGGCGGTGGTTTTTTTAGTGGATATCTTGTCATCGCTTTGCTTTTAGTAGGTATTTTTTATGTCAAACCCCGCTGCCGCTACCCAGCATAATTCGCACAAAGAGCCTGCATCACGTACCACATTTTGGCTCGTCATTATTGCTATTGTGCTTATGGCGAGTAATATGCGCTCGCCAATCGTGGCACTGGGGTCTATCGCGCCTGTAGTGCAAGACGCTTTAAATCTTGATGCATCGCATATCGGGTGGCTAGGGGCAATCCCAATGTTAATGTTTGCGCTAGGCGCTCTGATCTCACCTTCAATAGGCAAACGTTATGGGCTTGAAAACACGCTAATCGGCGTTGTTATAGCGGTGACTATAGGCATTATTATTCGTTCGACATGGCTAGATTGGTATGGGTTTTTATTGGGGACGGTTCTATTAACTTTAGCCATTGGCTTTGCTAATACGCTGGTTGCACCAATAATAAAACTGCATACCTCAGCTCATATTGCCTTGGTGACCAGTATATTTAGTCTGACGATGTCTATCATGGCGGGCGTAGTATCAGGGCTGGTTTATCCACTTTCTGAACAAGTCGGCTGGCAGTGGGCACTTGGCGGCTGGACCATCCTTGGCGTAGCCGCAATTGTCGCTTGGGTTATTTTACGCTTGAAGCTAGGCTCATCTCATAACATACCCGCTGCAACGCTGACAGAAAATGAAGCGGCTCAAGAAGCGACTTCGGTTTGGAAATCGCCCCTAGCTTGGCAATTGGCCATATTCATGGGTTTACAGTCTTTGGTGTTTTATACCTTTGCTGCTTTTTTACCATCAATATGGATTAGTAGAGGGCTGAATGAGGTTCAGGCAGGTAGCATGGCGTCTATTTTTCAGTTTATGGCCCCGATTGCTATTATAAGTATGACGTGGCTGATTCGTAAGCGGGGCATGAAAATACAAACAGTCGCCCTCATTGCCAGCACTCTTATTGTTTTAGGTATGATCGGTATCTCATACCTGCCGTCTATCATGCCGATTCTATGGACGGCTTTTCTTGGCTTAGGTTGCGCGGCTATTTTTACCTTATGTATCATGTTGTTTTCACTGCGCACCTACACCCCTAATCAAGCGAGTAAACTTTCGGGTATGGCGCAAACAGTTGCCTATCTGGTGGCTTTTATAGGACCTTTTGGTGCAGGTTGGTTGTACGAAATTACGGATAATTGGGATGCCCCTTTATTGTTTATTTTGGTATTGACTGTCATTAACATCATTATTGCTTGGCTCGCCAGTCGTCCTATTATGATTGACGGCAAGCCTGCTTAAGCACTATTCTATGGCAATACATTACTAATCCTTACTCAGTCTAAGCTAGCAACTCCCTTTTTAAGCACATAACAAATGGTCCTTTTATGAAGTTTTCAAAATACGGTCAACAGTTCACTAAAACCAGCGCTATCTCTCAGCTCATGGATGATTTAGGTGATGCTTTAAAAAGCCCTACTCCGGTTAACATGCTAGGCGGGGGTAACCCTGCCCGTATCGATAAAGTAAATGAGGCATTTTTTGAAGCATATCAATCCCTACAACAAGGTGGTATTGAGAGCAGTGCGATAGAATCCGTGGGTAACTATTCAAACCCACAAGGGGACGCAAAATTTATTGATGCTTTGGTTGACTTTTTTAACCGTCATTATGACTGGAACTTAACTAGCGATAACATCGTATTGACCAATGGTTCGCAAAATGCCTTCTTCTATTTATTTAACTTGTTTGGTGGGAAATTTGAAGACGATAAAGGCAACCTGAGTACCAAGTCCATTTTACTGCCACTAGCTCCTGAATATATCGGCTATAGCGATGTACAAATTGATGGTGAACACTTTATTTCGATAAAGCCCGAAATCGAAGAGGTTGAGCATGAATCTGAAACCGGCTTTTTTAAATACAAGATTGATTTTAAAACACTAGAGAACCTACCCGCATTGAAAAATGGTGAGATTGGTGCTATTTGCTGCTCTCGCCCAACTAATCCTACTGGCAACGTGTTAACCGACGAAGAAATGGCACATCTTGCCCAAATCGCTAAGCAGTATGACGTGCCGCTAATCATTGATAACGCCTACGGCGAGCCCTTCCCCAATATTATTTACCCTGATGTCAATTTAAACTGGGACAGCAATACCATCTTATGCTTCAGCCTATCAAAAATTGGTCTGCCAGGCGCGCGTACTGGTATTATTGTCGCCGCGCCAGAGGTGGTTAAAACTGTCAGTGCTATGAATGCGGTAGTCAATCTAGCACCTACTCGTTTTGGTGCTGCCATTACTACGCCACTGCTAAAAGACGATCGTCTAAAACAGATTTGTGATAAGACCATCCAGCCGTTTTATGCGCGAAAAGCAAAAAAGGCCATTGCTCATATTAAAAAAGAAATGGGTAACTATCCGGTCTTGGTACATAAACCAGAAGGCGCTATTTTCTTATGGGTATGGTTTAAAGATTTACCGATTTCGACCACAGAGCTATACGATCGCTTAAAACAGAAAAACACTTTAATTGTACCCAGTGAGCACTTCTATCCTGGTTTAGATACCAGTGACTACCCACACGCTCATCAATGCGTGCGTATGAGTATTGCCGCTCATGATGATACTTTAGAAGCGGGCATCAAAGTAATTGGTGAGGTAGTGCGTGAGCTTTATGATAATGCTTAAAGGGTTTAAGTTAAGTTGTGCTTAATCAATGAATTATTGCCTATTGCTCACAAAAAAGACTATCTGAGCATCTTAAATGCAAAGTTAGTCTTTTTAAATGGTCATATACAAAGATGCTTTAAAGCTTTCGGTCAACACAATTAATTTCAAAATTATTCACTCTTTCAAACGACAATACTGCGTTGAATAATCAAGGTATCTTTTTGTATCAGCGAAAAGTTTATTTATATCTTTTGATGCATGCTTTGCTACCTGCTCACCAAAACACTGGCATTTTTGAGCAGCATTTGTTTTATGGTTAATTTTAGCAGCATTTAAACACATATTGATGACTGAAGATTGTATATAAGGTTTTAAGCATTGATAAGCACTTTGCTCAACATTAACTCCTACTTCTTTTACTGAAGTTACCCCTGAATCATATTTGGCGACCGTGTTATCTGCTGCGCAGCCACAATAATTCTTAAAGTCATCTTCTGATTTTATAAACCCCATATAGTAAGCCTCTGCTTCTGAGGCTGTATTGATACAACTATTATAGGTCATACTACGTAATTCGCTTTTACTAATGACACCCTGGATATTATTAACATGATCAGTATCATTCGAATAAGCAGATAAATTTAGTAGGCCTATAAGGACAATAATTGTAGTAACAAATGCTTTATTCATAAATCTCTCATTTATTCAATCTAGTTAAGCATAGCAAACTCTTTGATCCTTTACTAAATCAATGCATAACTGATCTCAAACAGCTTAGTAACTAAGACTTTGCTACAATTACCATTATACCCCTTTACTAATTTTAGTGTTTAAAAGGATGATTCATGTCAGTTTTTACCCCTATTTTATCAAAAAAAAAGACAATGTCCTCTTTAAAGGTACTTAGCTTGTCTATTCTTTTTGGATTTGCACTTAGTGCCTGCAAACCTGCCAGCGACACGGCTAAAAACCCCGAAAATACGATTGCACTCGAAAGTGAAACTATGCCTGTAGAACAACCAATGACTGTGCCAATTACCGATACAACAGCGTCACAACCGATTACCTCACCAACCCAAACTATCGAACAACCCATTACCATCCTAGCTCTTGGTGATTCTCTCACTGAGGGTCTCGGTGTCCCCGAAAATCAGGCATACCCTGCCCAATTAGAACAAGCTGTGAAGGATGCAGGCTATGTTAATGCCAAAGTAGTAAATGCTGGTTTAAGCGGTGAGACCAGCAGTGGACTGGTCAATCGTCTCGACTGGGCGCTTAAAACCAAACCTGATATCACTATTTTGACTATAGGTGCTAATGACGCCATGCGCGGTATCGATGTAGCGACGGTAGAAGATAATATACGTACCGCTATTGAGCGTTTACAAAGTGAAGGCAGTACGGTGATACTTGGTGGTATGAAGATTTATGACAACTTAGGCGATGACTACGTACAGTCTTTTTCAAACATCTATCCGAGACTGGCCGAAGAATACGATATTGCCTTCATACCTTTCTTCTTAGAAGGTGTGGGCGGTGATCCTAAGTTAAATCAATCCGATGCCATTCATCCCACAGCTGACGGATATACCAAGATAGTTCATAACAATATATTTCCCGTACTCAAGCCGACGCTTGAAAAATTTGTGGATAGTAAAGAGGCTGAGCCAAATGAGACCGTACAATGAACAAGTCGATAAGTAAAACAGTAAATGACCCCCATTCGAATAAAACGAGCAAACCCCTATTGTACGCCAGAAATTTATCTAAAAGCGTTATTATTGGCGAGACTAAGACTGACATTATCAAAGACGTTAATGTGAGTATTGCAGCAGGTGAGTTTGCAGTGATAATGGGTAAATCGGGATCAGGCAAATCAACACTGCTCGGACTGCTCGCAGGTTTAGACTACCCTGATACGGGCGAGGTTTGGCTAGATGGACAGAATTTAACCGATTTGTCTGAAGATGAATTGGCGCAAAAACGTCAGCAAGACATGGGCTTTGTGTTTCAGTCGTTTCATCTGTTGCCGACGTTAACCGTTAGCGAGAATATAGCTTTCCCTTTGGACATAGCGCGCCAGCCTGATCCGGATAGAGTTGAACAACTGTTAGTGGCAGTTGGACTCACCCATCGCCGTGACAGCTTACCGCATCAACTCTCTGGTGGCGAACAACAACGCACCGCATTGGCACGGGCATTGGTTGCGCGTCCTAAAATCATCTTTGCTGATGAGCCGACAGGTAATTTGGATGAACAAAATGCCCAGCAGGTGATGAACTTATTACTGGAATTACAACAGCAATCCGGAACCGCTCTGGTAGTGGTGACCCATGACCCAGCGCTTACCCAAAAAGCAGATCAGGTGATTACCATTCATGATGGGCAGATTGAAGATTGAGGATTGATTGAGGATTAAATAGCCAACCTATCTCTAAATAATGTTTGTTTCTGTTTCTGATGTTTATAAAAGTTTGCTAAAAATGAGAACTTAAAAGTAACTGTGATAAATTAAGGAAAACTAACTCAACATATGTAACTTTTAAGTTTTTATTCTAACTAAGAGACTTTTATGACTAATAATATAACCATAAAGAAACCAATCAAAAATTTTATTCTACTCGCTGGTGCAGCCAGTATTCTCACCGCCTGTGCTACGCCAACCTCGAAAAGCACCTCCAACGCTCCTTATGCAACGCTGCAATCAGCAGATATGATTGTCACCAATGCTAAAGTGGCGGTGATGGACGACGCACGTACCACTGCTGAAGCAATAGCTGTTAAGGACGGTAAGGTACTCATGACAGGTAGCGCTAAGGACATCTTGCGTTTGCGTAATGACGATACTCAAGTTATCGATGCACATGGTCGCACCTTGATACCGGGGTTAAATGACTCACATCTACATATAACTCGGGGTGGTCGCTTTTATAATACCGAACTGCGCTGGGACGGCGTCACCTCACTAAAAGAAGCCCTACGTATGCTCAAAGAGCAAGCGGACAGAACGCCTAAGGGTCAATGGGTGCGCGTGATTGGCGGTTGGTCGCCATATCAATTTGAAGAAAAGCGGATGCCGACTATAGAGGAGATTAACGAGGCGACGGGTGACACGCCTGCTTTCGTATTATACCTATACAGCCGTGGTTGGTTGAATCAAGCGGGACTTGACGCCTTGGGGATTGATAAAGATACCCAACCGCCAAATGATGACAGTCGTTATGAGCGCGATGAAGACGGCAATCCTACAGGCGTGCTACTCGCTGAGCCTAATGCCATGATTCTGTATCAAGTTATTGGTAAATTGCCACCGTTATCTGAACAAGAGATGATTAACTCAACGGCGCATTTTAACCATGAATTAAATCGCTTTGGCTTGACCAGTGCCATTGATGCTGGCGGCGGTGGGCATACTTTCCCGCAAGACTATGACGCCTCGCAAGCCTTGGCAAAAAACGGTGATGCTTCACTGCGGATCTCTTACTACTTATTCCCACAAAAAGCAGGTGAAGAAAAACAAGCCTTTGAACAATGGATGGCAAATAATACCGCCTCTGTTAACGAGCATACCCACCTTGAACACGGCTATGAGTTAAAAGGCGGTGGTGAGTATATGACATGGGCGGCCGGTGATTTTGAAAACTTTTTGGCACCAAAGCCACTTATCAAAAATAACGAGGGTTGGCGTGAGAGTACCAAAGAGATTATCCAAATGCACGTTAACGAAGGCTGGCCGTTTAGACAGCACTCTACCTATGGCGAGAATACTGCGCTAATTGTTGATTTGGTCGATGAGATTGACCGTGAAAACGACCATAAGATTCGTGATGAGATGCGCTGGGCAATTGACCACGGTGAAACCATTACTGATGAGACCTTGCGTGAAATCAAACGTTTGAATGGTGGCGTTTCGGTACAAGACCGTATGGCGTATGCTGGCGAATACTTTGTGGAGCGTTACGGAAGCGCTGCCGCCAAAACCACCCCACCGTTTAAGAAAATTTACGAGATGGGTATTCCGCTAGGCTCGGGTACAGATGGAACACGCGTCGCCAGTTACAACCCTTGGGTGTCGTTGTATTGGATGACGACGGGTAAGACGGTCGGTGGTATGCAGTTGTACGATAAGAACAATGTCTTAGACCGTGACGATGCGCTAGAGGTGTACACGAGCGGCAGTGCATGGTTCTCTCAGGAAGAAGACGTTAAAGGGACGCTAGAGAAGGGTAAATATGCGGACTTTGTGTTGTTATCTGATGACTATTTCACTGTACCCGACGAAAAAATCAAAACCATTGAATCGGTATTAACAGTGGTTGGCGGTGATGTGGTTTATGGTGCTGGTGAGTACAATACGCTAAATCCGCAACTGCCTGCGATTATCCCAAGCTGGTCACCCGTTAAGTATTATGGCGGTTATCATAATCCTACTAAACCTGCGGCTAAACAGTAGCTTACCCAAAAAGCAGATCAGGTGATTACCATTCATGATGGGCAGATTGTATGAATATAGCCTTGTTCGACTTTGACGGCACGATCACTCGCAAAGATACTTTTAGTAACTTTATTTTATATGCCACACCCAAAAATAGATTGCGCCTTGGTCGTTTTATACTATTGCCGACACTTATAAAATACAAACTAGGCTTAGTAAAAGGTCAAGATATTCGTGCCAAAGTATTACATTCTGCGTTTCGAGGCACCAGTGAGAAAAATTTAAAAGCCAAAGGTAAAACGTATGCGGAACAAGAGCTACCTAATTATCTACGCCCTAAAGCAATGCAACGGATACAGTGGCATATAGATAGAGGCGACACAGTCGTCATTGTGTCCGCGTCACTAGATTTATATTTAAAACCCTGGTGTGAGATACACGGGCTAGCATTGATATGCACTGAAGTTGCTACTAAAGACGGTGTGCTGACTGGCTATACTAAACAAGGGGATTGTAGCTCACATCAGAAACAAATGATGGTTTGCAAACATTATAATCTTGATGACTTTGAACAGGTTTATGCCTATGGTGATACGGTAGAGGATAATGAATTGTTATCGTTGGCGTCGGATAATAAACGGTATTACTGTTATTTTGAGTAATAATATTAATCCAGCATTAGGCCTTATTTGCTATTAGATTATGAAGTTACAAATGAGATAAACTGTCGTCAAATACGAATAATTGACAAGATAATATCGACATGTTAGTTGGAAATTAGTCAAAATTTGGTGAAAAATATAGCTATTTTGAGACTACAAATTCTGAAGTTTCAAATAGAGACATGACCTAGACCCCTGCTGTAGAAAGAGTGTGATTACAGCCTGATAATCATTTTGTCCTATTCTTAAATCAGACCACTACTCATCCGACTCCGACCATACCGCAAACTCATTACCACTGGGCTCGGTAAAGTGAAAACGATATCCACCGGGAAACTCAAATATATCTTGAATAATAGTGCCGCCATTATTAATCACTTTATCCAAAGTTGATAACAGACTATCACTATAAAATACCAATAAAGCACCACCATGATCGGTTAGATTCACCTTGTCCGACTGATAAAAGCCACCATCTAACCCTTCATTTTCGAATGCGGTGTAGTGCTCGCCATAATCAGTAAACTGCCAATTAAATACTGTGCGAAAGAAGGCTTTCGTCGCTGATAAGTTTGTTGAGGCAAATTCGACATAGTTTAGTTTCTCGTGCTGTTTCATATTTAAATCCATTTTTTATGTTTATAGTTATAGAGTACCCTTAATCTAAGCCTTCATCATGACGTTTAACAATAAATTGCTAGATTTCGACGGTGTTAATCAAACCTTATGACAACTAATAAAAAGCATATTTTTATCATCGGTGGTACGGGCGGTATAGGTAAAGCGCTACTCAACCGCCTATACCACGACGAATCAGTAGCGCGAATCTTTGCGACGTATCATAATCGAGTACCTGCCAACTTTAATACAAGCGATAATGGGCGCCGCACAGATAGCAAAGTAATTTGGCTTGCGATGGATGTGACTTGCGAGCGTAGTATAAAAAATGCCATTATTCAAATTGGTGAGCACGTCAGCCATATTGATTGGGTTATCAATGCGGTGGGATTATTGCACAAGGAGACGCACCAACCAGAGAAAGCAATCAGCCAACTTGACCCCGACTTTTTTATAGAAAATATGACAATTAATGCCCTACCTAGCCTACTGATTGCCAAGCATATCAAACCGTTATTAAAAGCAGGTAAATCCAGTGAGGTGCATCCCGCTATTTATGCGACGGTTTCGGCTCGGGTCGGCAGTATTAGCGATAATAGACTCGGTGGTTGGTACAGCTATCGCATGAGTAAAGCGGCACTCAATATGGGTATGAAAACGTTGTCGATTGAATGGCAGCGCTCACTTAAAAACGTCTGTGTTGTGGTGATGCAGCCCGGTACGGTTGATACGTCGTTGTCTAAGCCGTATCAAACCAATGTCCCTCAAGACACGTTATTCGAACCCAATCAATGCGCTGATAATCTGTTGTCCGTATTGGTACAGCTAACCTTTAAGGATACTGGCTGCTTTGTGGATTGGTCAGGTAAGCGTATAGATTGGTAGATAAAACTTATTTAAATCCTAGACACGAAAAATCGGTCTAACAATGAGGCCGTTATCAGTGATGTTTTGCTAATGAATGGTTAAGTGCGCGACGCTCACAAAGGGGACGTCCACATCTTCTTAGTCATCTTATACAATACATGCTCGGCTAGCCGATGTGTTGGCTCAAGGTTAGGGTGATAAAAATTCTTACCTGTATTGGTCATGCCAATACGCTGCATCACTGCTTGTGAGGCTGAATTGGTAGTTGTGGTAAAGGACACGACTTCATGCAAATTAAGCTTGTTAAAGGCAAACCGTAACGCCTCGGTTGCTGCTTCAGTAGCATAGCCCCTACCCCAATAGTCAGAATGCAATCGCCAACCAATCTCGACACAAGGCGAGCACGGTAGCTCTGCACTTGGCTCATGCAGTCCAACAAAGCCAATAAACTTACCATTCTCTTCTACATTGTCTTTTAGTGCAACTGCCCAAAACCCCCAGCCTCTATCTGCTATCAGCTGTTTAAGCCTTTCTGCCATCGTATCACTCTCCTGCCGTGTTAATGGCTTTGGAAAATGCGCCATCACTTTAGGGTCAGCATTTAGTTCAGCGAAAATAGGTAGATCATCATTGCGCCATTGACTCAGATAAAGACGTTTCGTTTCTAGGGTCATAGTTTTCATTTTGAGCGTCGTTATTAATCAAGTGGTCGTCTATTTTCAACAGACTATCAACAAAATAAGACACAAGATATAGGGTTTGTTTTGTATATTGGCTAGACTATTTTAACTAAACTTATCATTAGCCTAAAGGTTTACCCATGCTCTCGTTAATGGAACATTTAATTGAATGGATTGATGTCATTGCCAAAGTTGTCGAATTTATTGGTGTGATGATTATGTTTTTAGGGCTAGTCATGGCATTTACGAAGGCAATAATGTCATCGGATAAATTCAGTCATGATACCTATATAGGTATTAGACAAGACGTTGGAAAGTCGATTTTATTGGGGCTAGAGGTGCTAATTGCTGCTGATATTATGGCAACCGTGGTGACCGAACCGACATTACGCAGCGTGGTCGTGCTTGGCCTTATTGTCATTATCAGAACGTTCTTAAGTTTATCTTTACAAGTTGAGCTTGAGGGGCGGTTTCCTTGGCAAAAGGAGGAATAATATCTAAGACTAATAAAACTAACAGAAATAAAACACTCAAGGATCAAAACAATTTATGTGCTGTTTATGTTAGTTAACTTTTTCTCAAAATCTTGTTCATTATAAGTAGTGATTACACTTAAAATATTCTCTACCACATCATTTAACTCTATAAATACGTCATTGTTGCTATAACGAAGCACCTGAATACCTAAGCTATTTAAAAAATTAGTTCGTACTTGATCATACAGTAGCCGTTCAGCTACATAATGATGAGTACCATCAATCTCAATAACTAACTTTAATGCAGGGCAGTAGAAATCAACAATATAATCGCCTATACCATGTTGACGACGAAACTTCACGCCTAACTGTTTACCTTTTAGCTTACGCCATAGAAGTTGTTCAGCCTCTGTCGCTTCATTTCGTAACTCCTGTCGTCGCTCCTTGTAAACTCGTTTGTTGAAGATTTTATTTGTCAATTGCCATCCTTTTTTATTATTAGTTTATATACCCCTCCCTAGCCCTCCCCTTAATAAGGGGAGGGAAAATCACCCTTACTCTCGCCTTAGTAAGAGGAGGGAACACAACATTCTGATTATTCCACAAGTCTACATTTGATAAAAGCATTGTTTTGACCCCCCTCCTTTTCAAGGAGGGGCTGGGGGTGGTTCTAAATAAGAGCTGGGAGTGGTATTAAAGATATAGAGAATAGTTGAAGTGCTAAAAACGAAATTTAACTTAACCTTATGTCTAAAACAGGTAGAATAAAATAACCTCTCATTCTACCCAGTAAAAATCGCTATGACCTCAGACACCACACCCAAATCATCTAAAAAGCCATCCAAAGCCTACTCAAACCTCGGTAGTAAATCCCTACAACGTAGCTGGTGGCGGCATTGGGTGTATCCACTACTGTTTTTGTTGGCGATGGTGTTATCACTGTCCACGTATTTGACCCTTGATTCCATTCAGCAATCGGTGCGTGATTATGTGACCGACAATCAACGAGCATTGGTGGGTGGGGATATCATCTTGAACAGTAAGCAGGCATGGACACCCGATGTATTACAAGCGGTAGAAGCGTTTGCATCTGATAGTGACGCGACTAATAGTGGTGCAACTAATAGTGAGGCGACTAATAAAACTGGCGTGGTTTACGATTATCAATTTAACGCCATGATTTCAAGCATCAATGATGACAGCTCTGTAAACAACGCTTTAAATGAAGACAGCGCTGACGTCAGTGCAGATGTCAGTGCAGATGTCAGTGCAGACAACAGTGCTTTACTCGCTCGTATCAAAGCAGTATCTAATCAATATCCGCTATATGGTGAAGTCGAGCTGGCATCGGGCAAACCGCTATGGGAGCAACTACAACCCAAAACCGTGGTGGTAGAAACGCAAGTTTTAACAGGACTTGAGGTGGCTGTTGGCGATAAGATTAAGATTGGCGATGCAGTATTTACCATTGCTGATGAGCTGGTGGCAGAACCCGACCGTCCGTTAACGGCATTTGGCTTTGGTGCTCGGGTACTGATGACTGATAGCGATTTAGACGCCACCAATTTGATGGGGCAACGTAGCCGAGTCAATTACCGTATTGAGTTGGCAGGTAACGTTGATACAAAAGCGGATGCCAGTGCCAATTTATATAGGCAGCTTGAGCAAATTATTGACACCCTGCCCGATTCGCAAGATGTTGAGCTGACTACTGCTGATGAATCCAACACGTCAGTCACCGCAGTGTCAGATAATGTGTTGATTTTTTTGAAGCTATTGGTGATTGCGGTGCTGTTTTTGTCTGCGGTGGCGCTACTTAGTGTGGTCAAAGCCTTTGTTGGCATGCAACAAAAGTCCAATGCCATTCGCCGCGCCATTGGTGAGTCGGTGCAAGCGATTAAACGCAGTTATTATCAGGTGTTTTTGGGCATGGCGGTGCTCGCTTGTGTCGCCTCTGGTCTTTTAAGCTTAGGTATGATTCATATCGGCGCACAATATTTGACCGCCATTTTACCGCCTGATATCGCACTGTCGATTCGCTGGGTGAGTGTGGCAAAAATCAGCATTGTCGCTCTGGTCATTACCATATTGGTGGTGCAGCAAAGCTTATATGCAGTGACCCACACCAAACCATCTGCGGTACTTAAACAGTCGGCAAGCAATACCCGCCAACATCCGCCTTTGTATTGGTACGGACTGGTACTATTGGCAAGTTATGGACTGCTTGCTTATGAGTTTGGCTCATGGCTGACAGGCCTGCAGGTATTGGGCGGTATGCTGGCGCTGGCAGGCTGTTTCTGGTTACTTGGTAAAGGGTGGTTGTGGCTACTGGCGAAGATTATTGCACGCGGCGCCGGCGGTAAGTCGTCAGGATGGATGGCTCGTATCGCGGTGCATAACCTATCCCGTAAGGGCAATCAATCGGCGCTATTTTTTGTGACATTAGCGCTGTCGGTGGCGGTACTTACCATGATTACCCTACTTAATCACAGCTTAAATGAGCAATTTGTACAAGCCTATCCTGAAGACGCCCCAAATCTGTTTTTGCTCGATGTGCAAAGTGACCAGCATGACCAATTAAACACCATGATTGACTCGCCCATTACTTACTATCCGGTGGTGCGCGCAAGAGTCACCGAGGCAGGCAGTGTGCCTATTGAGGATGTCGAACCACGGGGTAGCTCGGGCGATGACCCCACTCGGGTGTTTAATCTAAGCTATGCCGATAGTGTCATGGACACTGAATTTATTACCGAATCGATCGACTCTGGTGAGCTTTATACCTCTATTGATGCCAAATCTCAAACGCCAAGTGAGACTACAACGTTAGATGTTGTGCCGTTATCCATTTTAGATACCGCAGCCGATTTATTAAATGTCGATATGGGCGATCAAGTCCGCTTTAACATTCAAGGTATCGAGATTGTCGGGCAGATCACCAGTGTTCGTGAGCGTTACGAGCGTGGCCCTAGTCCGTTTTTCTATTTTTTGTTTGAGCCTGACGTCCTGGCAGATGCCCCGCAAATTCAGTTTGCGACGACCAAGGTAGATAGCGAGCAAATACCGCAAATTCAAACCGACCTTGTGCGTGCGTTTCCTGCGATTACTACCATTGATGGCGGGGCGATTGCCCAGCAAGTACAGGGCTTTGTGAGTCAAATGAGCCGCTTGGTACAAGTGTTTACCTTGCTGGCGATGATTACGGGCATTATGGTGCTGATTACGTCCTTATTATCGACGTCGCAAGACCGCCTACGGGACAGTGCTTCGTTTCGCTTATTGGGTATGCAAACCAGTGATTTGTATAAAATTAATATGCTAGAGATTGGCTTATTAGGGATTAGTGCGGGTGCGTTCGCCGTCGTGCTGGCAAGTAGCACGGCGTATGTGATTATTACCCAGTGGTTTAATCTGCGCTTTAGTGTGCCTTGGGGTAGCTTTGCGCTCGGTGCTGCGTTACTGATAGCGGTGTTGTTGATTATTGCGATTGGGTATGTGCGTTTGGTGATTGGGCGTGGGATTATGGCGAGGGTTCGGGGGATGGTTTAGGGTTTGAAGATATTTAAGCCAATCCCATTACGCGCTTGTATCTTGCCCACCCGCTGACGCAGTGACTAAACTGCTTCTCTGTTAAATAGATATATCGATGAATAAAATTTTTTTGTTAAACTCTACTAATTTAATCTGAAATATGTCTTTATTAATCATACCCCCCTCTCAACTCTTTATAAGTTATTGATAATTAAATGCTTATAAAATTGAGCCTTAAAGGTAAATCTTTCAAGCCCTTTAAAATCAAAGGTTTATAAAAAAGAGTTGAGAGTGGGTTAATCATTTTTTAAAGCCCTTTCTATTGAAGTTAAGCTATCTGAAATGCTTCGTATCGCCTTTAGGTTTGGATTGTTATTTAAAGATGCCACTCTATCTGAAATACTTTGTATCGCCTCTAGGTTTGGATTGTTATTTAAAGATGCCACTCTGTCTGAAATGCTTCGTGTCGCCTCTAGGTTTGGATTGTTATTTAAAGATGCCACTCTGTCTGAAATGCTTCGTATCGCCTCTAGGTTTGGATTGTTATTTAAAGATGCCACTCTGTCTGGAATGCTTCGTGTCGCCTCTAGGTTTGGATTGTTATTTAAAGATGCCACTCTGTCTGAAATACTTTGTATCGCTTCTAGGCTTGGATTAGAACTTAAAGAGTTTAGTCTATCTAAACTGATACTCGTAAAATGTTCTTTAGCTTCATTAATAGCTTTATCATCAACGGAAATTCCCAGATAATTTCTAGCATCAAGAAGAAAGTCATTAGTACAATACATTTTAAAACTAGTTATCATAGCCTTTCTATAAATTTCATCTTTAAGTTCGGGTCGAGCACCTATCACTTTTTCTCCACGTGATTCAATCAACTCCCACCAATCTTCTTTGGTATCATTAGTTATAAATACTATGTTTTTCAACGAATCATTGTTACTAGCATATTCTATTATCTGTTTCCAAATAATCAAATCACCATACTTGCGTTCATACTCAATACCATTAAATACAAAGGTTGCTTTGTCTGGATTTTTTTCTTTATTAATGTCTTTATAACCAGGAGGTATTTTTTCGTTGTACCTATCCTATCCTTCCCTTCTTCATTGACCTTCTTTATAAACTCTTCTTTTGGCTCTTCTCCAACTTTGCCTTTGAAAATCTTATCTAATCTTTCTCTAATTTCATCATGACTTCTAACGCAAGGTTGTGCAGAGTCATGATGACTAACATCTTCTCTAAAGCTTTCTACCAAATTTAAAATATCTTCTTTAAATTTCTCTTTTGCTTTAAAAAGGCTCGGATTTCTATCTTTAAGATTGAAATCGGCAAAATCCTTTTCGACTATATCTATTATACTTTTAAGCTTTTTATTAATATTATTGAATACTGACTTTTCATCTCTAATTATACTTAGTCTTTTGTTTTGATACTCTAAAGCGACATGAAAAGGTATCCAAATCCTATCATTTAGCTCATCTAAAACCTTAAAAAACTCTTCTCTTGTTTCTTCAGAATATTGATATAAATTTAGTAGAATATTCGTATCGAATATATAAATAGTGTTCTCGTCAGACCAAATACCCCTTAGCTCTTCATCGTTCAATTGATAAAAACACTTAAACTTATCTTTCATCTTTAAACCTCTAAACTTAGGAATGTAGGTATTATTTAATTACGTACTACATTAGCTCAAACATGCTTTAAAATCAAAGGCTTTAGGTTTACATAAAGGACTTTAAAGGTGCGTAGAATGCACCCTACCGACCAGCCTATTGAGTTTAAAACCCTAGCTAACCTTGCTTTCACGTGAACTTTGCATCGGAGGAGAAGTTTAGCCCTGATTGAAACAGATATACTTGGTATACCACAGGGGTGCAGACACTTGGCTAGAGATGGTATCGCTAAGTCAGGAACGACTCTTGCTATTAGCGCCTGCCCCTGTATAAACCAAGATTTTAGCTTAAAGCAGGATTAGCTACAAAATCCTATCCACAGAATATACCCGCAAAGCAATCTATTGAGGTTTCTGCTTGCCAAGGATTAGGGATTTGTAACACTTCATCAACTCGCTGTCTGGCAATAGAAATATCTTGATAGTCATCACCATTGGGTTCGATGTCACCACGGCGCTCAATGTCTGAGGTTTGCATAAACTGTAAGAATTTCTTGGCGTCTTTTGCCAGTTGGCTGTTGGGCTGATGCGACAACTCAATCATTGCCAAATTATCTTCTGGCTCATAGAAGTAATGCATGGCATCGTCTGTCCAATCTGTATTATCTGAACCGTAAAATAAAGAGAACCGGTAAATGTTATAAAGCTGCTGGGCTTCTTGCTTATGGCGTCCATTTGGATAGCGCTTTAAATAATCCTCCCAAAACAAAGCGCGCTCTATGAGGTTTTCTAAAGAGACGTTAATAGCCGCATCATTCCAAAAAATATCCTGATTGTCCTTTGCCATACGCTCAAAGAAGGTACGGTCTTGTTCGGTCAAATAAGGGGCAAACCGAGACACCATTGCTGATAAATCATGGCTAAAAGTATAGTAGCCTTCGCCCAAATACTTAAGATAAACATCTTCATCACTCTGTGATAACGTGAGTAAGTATCTAAGATGGGGATTTAGAATTTCCTGTTGAGTCTTTGAGAGGGCCTGGCCAGTGTCTACCTTGTATGCTATGTTATTAAAAACGTCAAGGTTGTCCTCACCCCGCAAGCCGTCATCCAAAAAACGGTAATACATCTCATTGTATTGTGTTAGTAGCATGAGTGCGGTTGTACTGTCCGTTTGTTCTAAACAAACAGGAAGCGCTTCATTAACTTGATAGATAGACTCTATCTTACTGTTTATGCCAACTTGCGCCATTATCTCACGTACAATGTCGCAGTTCGCTTTACTTGTATCGACGTTTATCGCCATTTCCGTTTCATTTTCTACAGTACCTTCTTTTTCAATACTTTTATTGTCATTAGCAATTTCTATTGGCTTTGGCTCGGCTTGACTAGCTTTGGTAGTCGTTAGTTCAGCTTGCGTAAACTCGTCGGACTTCGTTTCACAGGCGCTAATAGCGAGTAATAATAATGAGGTGATGAGGTATCGGTTTGTTAATAGATTACTCATAAGGGTTATTTCTCTGCTTGATGGCTATTGGTTTAAAATAGTTTTAAGTAGGCGTAGCGTAGTGCAGTGAAGCGGAGTCCACGAAGGTTAATATTAACGCAGGTTATCACCCACGATTTGATAATTCTATGAGCGTGTATATTGTGTCAATCCTTACTTAACATCTCCAACGTCAACTGGAGGAGCGGTTTAGCCGTGACATTAGAACCGTTAAAAATTGCACTGCAATTTTAGGTTCGCAAGATAAAATGCTTTAACGGGCATTTTCTGAGCGGATATAGTTGGTGAAGCATAGGGTTGCAGGCGCTTGGTAAGAGTCGTTATCGCTGAGTCAGGAACGACGCTTGCCAAGCGCCCGCCCCTAATCAAGCCAAGATAGTAGCGAATGGCGCGATTGGCTACTCAAAACCCAATCCCTGTGAACTCTGAATCGCACAAAGCAGCTTTAATTATAAACACTCCGAATAGTCATCTTGATACAGAATAGAATAAATTGGCTTAGACCGTAGGTCTTTATTAATTATATTGGTAGCGACCCAAGCGCCAATAGTCTCTATCTTTGACCCAATAAAATTCTACTTTGATTAAAGTATTATTCAATAGGTATTAATATAATACACAATTAGTATTAAGGGTATTTAAATTAAGACTATAAGTTTACAGCTTTCAAATACGCCAAGATTTGGCACTATTATTCATGGGAGCACTCATAAAAACCATTTACAAAAGTCTCTCTTAACTCACTTTTAATTGATAATTTACAGTCGTATACTCAAATAGTGACCCACAGCGTCTTTCATATGTTTTTTAGTTGTATCCCTCAATATGACGGACTCTAATGCAACCAAGGAGAACACTATGAAGGAGCGTACTGAAAAAAACACCACCAGAGGTGTCACTAAAGACTGGGCCGATGGTAATCAAGCCAAAGACACTGGCAAACACAGCAATGTGGCTCGCATCGATGAGACCTGTCAGCGTCTGCTACAAGATGTCAATGAGGCCATATATCAGCTTAATGAAGACAAGCTTAATACCTTAACTCATTGTGAAGAAAGCTTGGCAGGCTGCGGCTGCGGTTCGTCGTCCTCTAGCACGCCTAAAGTAGATTTGGTCATACTCATTGATGCCAGTGGCTCGATGTCCACTGCTGCGACAGCCGTTGCAGAAGCCGCCGATGAAGCGTTGCGCAAAGCCGCTGATGAATGTCCATCAGACTTACGAGTTACATGGCTTGCTGTCGATGGTTCAAAATCTGGAGCCAATCCACCAGGGTATTTGGGAGATATCACCTCGACCCTTGCCGGCACCAATTTTACCCAAACTCATCAACAATATCTTGAGAGTATCGGCAGTTTAGGCCCTTTTAAACAAGACGAGCCGCAGCCGGCAGGAGACTTAACCTACCCTGGCGAGGAGGGCGCCGATTCGATTGCTGATATTAGTAATTTTTATGATTGGCGAGAGGGGGCGTGTAAATCAATATTTTATATTAGTGATACGGCACTTGATGGTTATTCGGCATTCTATGATGCAGCTGCAACCAATGCCACTGCGGCAGCTGTTGCCAATGGCGTGGTGGTATTTGCTCATAAAATAACGCCCGGCAGTGACAATAGCCCCGGTGTTGTCGCATCCTATGACAACATGACCGATCCAACTGGGGGTAGTACCTATCATGGCCCGGTCAGTGAAGAGCAATACGTAGAATTACTGATCAACGCCATTTGTAATGCATGCGGGTCAGAATGTAAAGTGTTGGACATACCAAAAATTAACCCTTGCGTCTCCCTAAAATGGGGCGACAGTGACTGTGACTGCTTTGAGACTGATGACGTTGAAACGGCTATCATCTCAGTGTGCAATTGCTATTCCAATATTACTTTTAGTGGGGTGCGTATCGCTCAGCTATCGGTCTTAATGGAGGATGGTTCGCCCGTACCTTTATTGCCAGATGGCACGCCGTCAGTTGAGGTGATTCCTCAAGGTGGATTATGTTTTGGTAACGTTGAACCTTGTGAAGAAGGCGGTACGAACTGTGTGTCTCGTGAGATTGTTATTCGCACCCGTGGTGCCAGAAGCGGTAAGTATCAGATTAAAGTCGAAGGCTTGTGTTTTGAGGTGAAACTGGTACAGCGGCATGATACCTGCTTTACATTGGAACTGTGTAAAGATTAACGTCAACGTTCTGAAACTTTAAGATAATAAAAGCCAAGTACATAGCTAAGTACTTGGCTTTTTAATATGAAAAACTAGAGGGTAGGTTTATGAGATATTAACAGTATTACATATGGTCAGTATCTACATATGGTTTGTTATCTAATGCTGCTGTAGCGGGCAATACGACTTCTTGTTGGAAATAACGTGACTTGCCATCTAATATTTTGTTAACGTCATTGATTAGATCTTCAATGACATCGTCATAGAGGCCTAAGTGTAGCTCTCTATCAAACCCTGTATACGCATGCTTACGAGCAGCTGAGCGTACATCGGTAATACCATGCTTTTGAAAGAAGATATCTACACGGCCATCACTATTTAGCACACAGCTTAAAACGCCATCATCAATTTCTAAATCGTAACGCTCAGGAATAAAGATATAATCATCCACATCCAGTAGCTCTTTTTCGACAGATCTTGTTAATAAAGATTTAATATCGAACATATACGTCTCCTTTATTATTTTAAATTTTAATAAATATGATTAATAGTCATCTTATTTCATTACAAATATAGTCGAATTTATAGCCCAATCCATTGATAAATAAAGCTTATTGGTTATGTAGTTACCGACTATATTTATACGCTTACAAACCATTTTAAAGAACTACTGCGCATTATTAAGTTATTATGTGTAAGACTTCGTTTAAAATTAGCAAAGCCCTACCATTTAATATGTATTGCTTTTGGTTTATGTAATTAGGTTTGCATCTCGCTTAGTAGCCAATTTTCAAAATCAGTAACCTGATCTGCCATCTCAGGCTTGACTTGTTTTAGCTTATCAAGAGCTGATCTTACTGAAGCGGTACCATAATTGATGTGAGTTAATGCCTGCTTTAGTGCATCGATTAAATCGACATTAAGTGCATCAGAGAAGATGACCACTTCTTTTATAATAGCTTGTTCAACATCCATATGAAGATCGATAATGCCCCAATCAAAACGGGTTTCGATGTGATGGCTAAACTGTGGCGTTTTGCCAAATCGCCAGTGCCAATCTGCCATTTGCTCATAATATTTGTTTAAGTGAGGTTGTTGTTTTAATGAGGCTTCATCTAATTCCTCAACCTCAGCAGTTTGCCCATAATACTCACAGAACGCCTCTATAATCGCCTGAGACAGGCTTTCGTGAGTGATAGTCTCATTGAATTCAACCAGATTAGCTACCCGTGAGCGTACTGACTTGATACCTTTGGCTTTTAGCTTTAATGGGTGCGGATGTAAATAGTCACCAAGCTTTTGCATATTGGCGTCCACCAATAGCGTACCGTGGTGGAAACTGCGATCAACCGCATGCTTAAATGCACTGCCTGATATTTTACGGTTGCCCACTTGCATGTCATTTCGACCCGACTGAGTGGCGTCGATACCCAACTTTTTTAGGGCATTGATAATGATTTGGAAATTGGCATCTTGGTCGTAGTCTTCTTTTGGAGATAAAAAGGTAAAGTTAGTATTACCCAAATCATGAAACACTGCCCCGCCCCCACTTTGACGGCGAGCGAGGTAAACCCCATCTTGTTCCATCTTATCAGTTTTGCACTCGACCCAAGGGTTTTGCGAGCGACCGATAACCACAGTTTCGCTATTTCGCCATAAAAATAAGGTGTGCGAGCCTGGATCAAGCTCTTGGAAAATCCAGTCTTCTGTCGCCAGATTAAACCAAGGGTTGGTGACTTCTGATTTTAAGATGCGAAGTTTCATGATGGATTCCTTTTTTGTTTTTATCTTGAGTTGTTTTTATCAGGAAGATGTTGTTTAATTAAGCTCAATAATACTTTTAAAACTTATATTCAAAGGTCTGTTGAGTAGCGACTTTAGTTCAATCTACCCAAAGCTCCGTCCGCTATTAGGCCCAATCATGTAGGACTAACCATGAATTTTGCTCTTTCATCCGCTATAGTTATCGTCAGTTTGGTAGGGGTGGTAATGACACCTGCTATGGCTCAACCCCCTTCACAAACGCTCTCTGCATCCACATCATCCGAATTAACACCAGGCTCATTTACCAATGACGTCTTACGTAGAGACACAGCATTGATTTTGGTGGAAAATGGTTACATCACACCATTGGATGATATTACTCCATTTGTTATCGAACATCCAACTGGTTCTACTGGCGAAAAAACATGGCGTGAACTATGGGTGACTACTCCTGAACAGCATCCTGCCTACTTTGCCATTACCTTTAAAGAGGATGGTAAAGGCTCAACAGATGTTGCTATCACTCCGATACATGAATGACAATCCATCCATGTTATTCATTTAAACTCTGGGCTAGAACTTATTATTTAATTTGATTATCGGGTTCTGTTTGGTACGCATGGCGTCACCCTACTCGCCAATTTACATGACATTAAGCGACACCCCCTCTCTAGCCCTCCCCTTGAAGATTAAGAAAACACATAATCTTTGATTGTTTCACAGAATTACATTGCATTTTGAGGTTTTTGTATTGAGGGTAAAATGGAGGTGCGGTTTAGCCTTGACAGCAGCGGTATCCTGCTGACGGCAATGGCGATGCGGACGGTGACTAGAGGGGGTGTCGAGGTAACAGCAACGCCTCTGGTCACGATAGTCCGCACGCCAGTGACGAGGCAGATACAAGCGGATGGCGAGATTAGCTCCCTCAGCTCAGCCTTCTACCCTCAGCTATTTGCAACTTGGGCGCCTTTTGATGAGCTGGTTTTATGAAACCTTTATACGGTGGTGGTGCTGGTTTAAAAGAAGTGGCTTTATTGTTAGCCAAAATCCTGCTGCAAAATATAACTCATGTTGCGCTCGGCAAGCCCAGTGATAAACACATAGGGATTAACGCCTGCACTGCCCGGTATCAAGGCGCTGTCTTGTACGTAAATATTTTCATGCCCTTTGACTCGTCCAAATTCATCGGTCGCTTTGCCTAACACGCAGCCACCTAAGGGATGGTAGCAAAAATCGTCGCCAAAGCCTTTGTTGAACAATAGGCTCGAGGTGCGTCCTCCATTGGCTTTGCCCAGCTTTTCAACCAGCTCTTTGGCGGCATTGACTGAATATTGGTTTTGTGAGCGTTTCCAGTTTAGTTTGACCGCTTGAGACGCTTTATCGTAGTAATAATTGCCACGTTCGGGGTTATCCGTAATTGCTAAATACAAGGTAGTCCACGTCTCAAGCCCCATAGGTAGTGGCGCAATCTCGGCAAATATCTTGTACTTAGAGCCGTCTCTATCGCCATCCCACATGTTAATGCCTTTGACGGGGATACAGGATTGAGCCTCTCCCGCTGCATGGACAAAATTGCGTCCAGTCATGATATTGCCATTGGGCCCCCAGTGCTGACCCACATGTTCGTTGAGATTATTGAGCGTGCCAGCGGCTTGACTTTTGAGCAGTAGCTCTGATGTACCTGTGCTGCCTGCATTCAAAAATAGCTTGTCGCAGGTGTAGTGTTCGATAGTATCAATACCGCCTTCTTTATTCAGCTCATGCACTTCAAGCTTTAACTTACCCTTTGCTAGCTGCTCAATATTATTGACTTTACGCAACGTTTTGACGCTAACGTTACCTGTGGCTTCAGCGTCTTTTAGATAAGTTAAATCTAGAGAGAACTTGCCTGCATTATTACCATAGATAACCTCACCGCCCAACCCTGAAGCATACACCTCGCCTGTGGCTTCTTTTTCCATATACTCAAAATCGTAGCTGTTACTGAAAAACTCTGTTTTCAAACCGGCTTTATCTGCTTGACGCTCGGCAGCTCGAGTATATTCGTAATGCTCGGTGTGATTAAAAAAGTCTTCTGGTATTTGGCTGACTTTTAACGCTGTCATGGCTTTTGGAAAAAAAGTGCCATACATCTCATCGCTATCTATCCAAGGAAAGGTTTCTTCAAAATGCGAGCGTCTTGGCTTAATGGCAATCGCGCCATTAACGATAGAACCACCGCCATAAGCACGACCAGCGAATACCTTTATTTCATCATATTCAATTAGGTCGAGTACGCCAGGATACTTCTTGATACGGCGTGGAATCGGAATCGGCGCACTAGGCCAGTTTTTAAACCAACTTGAGCGCTCATCAGCGGTAATCATCTTACAAAAGGTATCGTGCTCAGGTGTTCTGTCCCAGCGCATACCCATCTCTAAAATCAGCACCTCATGCCCTTGCTCGCTAAGACGCAACGCACAAACCGCCCCGCCATACCCACTACCTACGACGATATTACTAAAGTGACTTGCATGCTTTACTGGCTTTGATTGCAGCATAGGGTCAATAGTGGGTTTTGCCAACGTCTGGCAGCCACTCATGGTTGCCGCTGTAGTGGCTGCGCCTAATCCAAGACCTATTGATTTAATAAATTTACGTCGCTTCATTCGATTCCTAACTTGTAGAATTGGAAGAGGTTTAAAAAGATACACCTGATGACATATAAGCCATGAGGTATAAAAGGTAGATATTTTTAATCAGTCTAGCAACTTTTATTTGCTGTATTCCTTAACTAACGTAAATAAATAGCACGTTCACTTTGCTAAACTGCTTTTAGTGCTCATAGTACTGACTCATTGATTTAAAGCTTAGCGCGTTTAGTTATATTAGGGTCTGTTGTTACGATTTAACCACGATGATAATACGCCTAACCCTTATGTGAAAGTCACATATTTGATATGTTATAAGTCATATACCTAATGATATTTTATGCTCTATATTCACCCTATAAATGTAGAACATACGATTGTTTTAAACGGTTATGAGTTTATATGAATGCCGTATCTTTTAGCGTTATTAGTTTTATTAGTTATATTAAGGTTATTAGGTCTGTCATTAAATAGGGGTTTAAGTGGCAGTATTGTCAGCTATATTAATAGTAGCCTAGGATTGTTTGTTTTAATAATCAGTTTCGACGTTAGTTATTAATAGTCTCAACTAATAACAGACCTTAAAACTTTGTTTTTGAGGATGTTAGCCACCTACTTACTGCTTTGTTTGAAAGTAAAAAAAAGAAAAGGGAGCCATTATGAGTGATGTTTTTAATGTAAAAGACAGCTTAACAGTTGCGGGTAAGGATCATGCTTACTACAGCTTGACAAAGCTTGATAAAAAGTACCCGAATATTAATACCCTACCATACAGCATGAAAATCGTATTAGAGAACCTACTGCGTAATGAAGATGGCGGTCAATCTGTTGGTGAACAGCATATTGAAGCAGTCGCCAATTGGGATGCTAAAGCCACCCCTTCAAAAGAAATTGCCTTTATGCCGGCACGTGTGGTTTTACAGGATTTTACTGGGGTGCCATCAGTAGTTGATTTAGCCGCTATGCGAGATGCCATTGTTAAACTTGGCGGTAATGCAGAGCAGATTAATCCTTTTATCCCTAGTGAATTGGTGGTAGATCACTCGGTGCAAGTAGATGTATATGGCCGTGAGGATGCGTTAGATTTAAATAAAAAGATTGAATTCAAACGTAACAATGAGCGTTATGAGTTCCTGCATTGGGGTAAAAATGCATTTGAAAATTTTGTCGTTGTACCTCCAGCCACCGGTATTGTGCACCAAGTTAACCTAGAATATTTGGCTCGTGTGGTTATGGCAAGTGAGCAAAATGGTGAACTTACCGCTTATCCTGATACCGTATTTGGTACGGACAGTCATACGACCATGATTAATGGTGTAGGTGTACTCGGTTGGGGCGTCGGCGGTATTGAGGCTGAGGCTGCAATGCTAGGTCAGCCCTCATCTATGCTTATTCCTGAAGTGGTTGGCTTTGAATTAACTGGCAAATTATCCGAAGGTGTAACGGCAACTGACTTAGTACTGCGTGTTGTTGAAATGCTACGCGCTCATGGTGTGGTTGGTAAATTCGTGGAGTTTTTTGGCGAAGGCTTAGATAGCCTACCGCTTGCGGATCGTGCCACTATTGCTAATATGGCACCAGAGTATGGTGCTACGTGTGGTATTTTCCCAATTGACCAAGTCGCTATTGATTATTTGCGTTTATCTGGTCGTGAAGAAGATCAAATTAGTCTGGTTGAAGAATACGCCAAAGCTCAAGGCCTATGGCATGATGCTAATACGCCTGATGCTATTTACTCAAGTACATTAACACTTGACTTGAGCACCGTAGAACCCTCTTTAGCAGGTCCAAAACTACCGCATCAACGTATTGCTTTATCTGATATGTACGATAAGTTCCAAGACACCTTAAATGTGATGACTCAAGACCGTAAGGTAGAACTAAAAGGTAAAGTACGCTTTGATCAAGAAGGGGGTCAACAAGAGCAAGCCGACCATCTCGCCGCGCAGCCTGCTATTGAAGTAGACACCGAAGACGATGCCGCTAAAGACGAGGCAGACTCGCAAAGCGTGTTCTCTACCGTCTGTATCGATGACAAAGAGCACAAGCTCACCGATGGCTCTGTGGTCATTGCGGCAATTACCTCTTGTACCAATACCTCAAACCCAGCGGTAATGATTGGCGCTGGTTTGGTCGCAAAAAATGCTGCTGCAAAAGGGCTAAAAGCCAAACCATGGGTAAAAACGTCTCTCGCTCCTGGGTCTAAAGTCGTCACCGATTATTTAGAGAAAACCCAATTGATGAACGAGCTTGAAAAAGTCGGTTTCTACTTAGTGGGCTATGGCTGTACCACGTGTATTGGTAATTCAGGTCCATTGCCAGATGTGATTGAAAAAGCTATTGAAGAGAAAGACTTGGTAGCGACCTCGGTGCTCTCTGGCAACCGTAACTTTGAGGGGCGCATTCACTCGCATGTTAAAGCCAACTATCTTGCCTCACCACCATTGGTAGTAGCCTATGCGCTTGCGGGTACAGTTGATATTGACTTAACTGAACATCCGTTAGGACAAGACCAAGACGGCAATGATGTGTTCTTAAAAGATATCTGGCCTACCACCGCACAAATTGACGAGCTGATTGCTCAAAATATCAATGCTGATATGTTCCATAAGAACTATGGCGAAGTCTTCGATGGTAGCTCAGAATGGAACGCAATTTCTTCGGCCGACAGTCAGTTGTATCCTTGGAGCGACGCTTCTACTTATATCAAAAATCCACCATTCTTTGATGATATGACCATGCAGTCTGAAGGGATTAAAGACATCCAGAATGCGCGTATTTTAGGTCTATTTGGTGATTCTATTACCACTGATCATATTTCACCTGCGGGTAATATTGATCCAGACTCTCCAGCAGGTAAATACTTGCAGGAGCGTGGTGTATTGGAAGCCGACTTCAACAGCTATGGATCACGCCGTGGTAATGATGCAGTAATGACGCGTGGTACGTTCGCGAATATTCGTATCAAAAACCAAATGATGGGTGGTAAAGAAGGTGGTTATACCTATTACTTTAGTGGTGATAAAGCGACGTTACAAGATGGTGAAGAAATGGCCATCTATGATGCAGCCATGAAGTACAAGGATGAAGGGCGTACCTTAGTCGTTCTAGGCGGTGAGCAATATGGTACTGGCTCAAGCCGTGACTGGGCTGCTAAAGGGACTATCTTATTAGGCGTAAAAGCAGTATTAGCAGGCTCATTTGAGCGTATTCACCGCTCTAACCTAGTCGGTATGGGTGTGCTGCCATTAACCTTCAAAGACGGTGAAAATGCAGATACATATAACCTAGATGGTTCAGAAGTATTGAGCATTACTGGTCTTGAAAATGGTGAAAGTAAGACGGCTACTGTCACCGCAACACGTGCCGATGGTAGTACTGAAAGCTTTGAGGTGAACGTGATGCTACAGACGCCAAAAGAGCGTGAATATGTGCGTCATGGTGGTGTCTTACATTATGTATTGCGTCAACTTGCTGCTCAAGAACATGCTTAAATTATTACATTACTCAATAATTTAATCTAATAAAAAATGCCTGACTCATTGTCAGGCATTTTTTTGTCTGCATTACTGTTCTTTTAATACTGTTTCTACAATAGTCTTAGTTTAACACTGTCTTTTTAATATTAGGGTGTGTCTGGAATTGGGAAAACCTTGTCGTAAGCGATGTTATAAAAGAACGCATAAACCAGATAAAATATCGCCATGGCAATATCCATGATAAAGGCCTGCCACAAACTAATCTTGAGATACCAAGCGACTATAGGTAAGAAGAATAGTAACAACCCCCCTTCGAATAAGGCGGCGTGTAAGATACGTATGGGAATTGTCTTATGTACGGACCCTTTTGCCTTAAGCATGGCTTTATCAAATAAGATATTATAATAATAATTCCATACTGTGGCGACGATAGAGGCGGCGATAGTAATCACTCCGATGTCATGTAATGGAAAGCCAAATGCCCAGCTGGCAAGTGGAGCAAATAACAATAGCCCTATAATTTCAAAGCCTACAGCATGACGGATCCGGTCTGACGTTTTGCGCATATTTATATCTTATGGTGAATGGCTTGCAATAATTGAGGACCAATCTTCAAATGTAACACCCCATCTTTTTAATGATTTTAATAATGTTTATCAAATAGGGGTGTCCAGCGGTTTATGACATAGAGGACAACCGGCCAAAAACAAGTATTGAGAATATCATGAATACTGGCTCGAAGATGGTCGCCAGTCAGATTTGGATAATTAACGCTCAAGTCTAAATACTCACCCGCCAAAGCAAACATCACGGAGACGAATAAGGCAATATTTAACCTTGTGATATGTCGCTGAATAATAGGTCGGGTAAGTAGTAAACTTATAACAAACACCCCTATACCCACATAGATATGCAGGGCATCTCTTTCAAGCCCTGTCATTCCCATAATTTTTAATTTAAACCGTTGAAAGTCCACTGGTAATATCCGATACAAAATATGATTTTTTTAACAGGTTATGATTCTATTATCACGTATTGATACGCTTGAATAATTGATAAACTCTAAATGCAGCTGCTTAAAATTCAGTAATAAATAGGTATTCTACGTAACACTGTTATACTAGGCTGTGGATTGTTTATGAATAAATATATAAAGAGCAAGGGATTGATTCTTTAAAGCATATACCTATCATTGCCTCTATCACTAAATCCTACTGCTACTGACATTTAAATCGTATCCATTTTAAGCCGCCTCTCTTTATCGTACCCATTCTTACCATAATATCCATGTATTACTGTTATACCTTTTTATATGCTGCTTGAGCTAACAATGACTAAACGTGATCTGCTAATCTTTATTTCGCTTGCCTTTATGTGGTCTCTGTCTTTTATATTTTATAGAATAGGTGTGCCCGAATTTGGCTCACTCTCTTTCGCCAGTCTGCGTGTGGTTTTTGCAGCGATTACGATGCTGGTATTTGTACTAATGAGTTTTAAAAACAGAGAAGGCATCAAACACCATATCAAAATGCTAGCCATCGTAGGTATTTGTACGGCAGCTATCCCTTTTACATTATATTCGTATGCCGCCCAGACTATTAACGCAGGCGTTCTGGCTGTACTCAATGCGTCTGTTCCAATGATGAGCGGATTGATTGCCAGTGTATTTTTTAATGATAAATTAACGCGCAAACAGTCTATCGGATTGATTATTGGTATTATGGGCGTAATCATTTTAATGAGCGAACACTTATTCCCTAACCTATACGCAGTCTCAAGCTCGGTAACTCATGAATTAACATCACAAGCTGAAGATTCAGGAGCGCTTGAATCAGGAGCTTTTGAATCAGGGCTAACACCGATATTGATTGCTTTATTTGCAAGCCTTGGATACGCTATTGGTGCAAATTTGACACGCAATTATTTAGAGCATTTGTCTCCCATTGCGATTACGTCTGGGTCGCTGATCATAGCGGGTATTGTGATGTTACCGATAGCTATCTATGAGTTTCCTGTTGGTCAGCAGATCAGTTTGCAAGCTTGGGTATCTGTCATTTGTATTGGTGTCTTTTCGACAGCCATTGCCCTGATATTCATGAATCAACTGATTAAAAGCATTGGGGCCATGCGTGCCACAAGCATAACGCTGATCATCCCTATCTTTGCGATATTACTTGGCTTTTTATTATTAGGCGAAGCACTAGATATGGCAGCAATTGTTGGCTCAATAGTCATCCTAGTTGGCACTTATTTATCATTAAACTTATCGCTTAAAGGCTTAGTCGCCTCAAAAGATAATGTTAAATAAATGAGTTGGTCTCTTTTACACTGCGCGAATTTAGTAAAAAGACAGTCTTTAGACTGGTTACACAATACAAATACAGCACTATATTATATAACCAAAAAAGTGGGTGTTAAGTTAGTAATCCCCACTACCTACTTACAAAGAGCTTGCATGAGCTTTGATTGATAGCATCAATACTTTTTCTATCATTAATCTTCTAAAAAATTAATCCAACAAAAGTTTAAACACTATCAATATCTTAAATACCATCAATATCTTAAATGTCATCGATATGAGCGCTTCACAGTTCTTTCTATCGACCTAAAGTCCAACCGCCATCCATAAATACGTTGGCACCGTGCATATAGTTTGAGTCATCAGACGCTAAGAATACCGCTAACGCTGCAATCTCTTCTGGCTTGCCCGCCCGCTTGGCAGGTATATTATTTAGACGCTCATCTTCAATACCTTCTGTCATCAGAGTCTCAATAAACCCAGGAGATATCAGGTTGACCTTAACGCCTTTTGAGCCAAAATCAAATGCCAACTGTTTGGTAAAACCAGCAATGGCGTGCTTTGAAGTCACATATGCAGAGCCCCCTGGACCTGCCATTTGCGTCGCTTGCGAACCAATATTAATAATTACTCCACTTCCTTGTTTAATAAAATGTGGAATAACTGCTTTTGAGGCCAGATAGGGTCCTGTGACATTGACTGCCATTAATTTTTCATATTCATCAAGCTCAAGCTCTGTGGCGGTTTTATAGGCATCATGAATCCCCGCGCCATTATATAAAATATCTATCTGACCGAAGGTTTCCAATGTTTTATCGACAACCTTGTCTATGTCTGCTTGATTAGTAACGTCTGATTGTATAAATAAGGAGGGTTGATCATTATCTTTTAATTTATTTACAATACGATTACCCGCCTTCTCTTCTAGACCTACGATAACCACTTTTGCGCCTTCATTGGCATAGGCTTTTGCTGTGGCCTCCCCTAATCCTGAAGTACCGCCAAACACGATAGCTACTCTATCCTGAAGTTTCATAAGTTGCTCCTTGTTATATTTAATTTTAATAGCTGCATATATAAGCGCTTATTCGTTGTTTTCTTCTCATATGCTCTTTATGTCATATGCTTTTTATGTCATATAGTTTTTATGCCATATCAAAATTAACAACGATTTTATAATGACGCTAGTACCGGAGTATGGCCTCGAAGTAAGCTTATGTAATTAATAACAGGAGGTGAGTAAACTAAAATAGGTCAGTTAAGGGGTCTAAATCTAGGTAATAGCAAGATAATTAGTACACAAGGAATAGTGATATAACTATCGTAGGAGGTGGCGGTGAATAGGCTATAAAACCCATCAAAGAACAATACTGCAATTAGAACAAATTGCAGTATCATCATGACCCGCTGCTTATTTTTAAAAGAGACAGGATAGGAAGTGAAAGCAAATACAATTTGCAGTACGGCTAAGACCAGATATAGATAATAAGTTGGCATATACCTTTATCCTGCTTTCTTCTACCAGATAGTCCTAAACCTTGGTTTTATAGCCTTTTGTTTTTAAAGCTTTTTGTTTTTGAAGCTATATGTTCCACTCAACAAAGTTTTTGAGTAGTTGTAAACCATCATTGTGACTTTTTTCAGGATGAAACTGAGTGGCAAATAGATTATCTTTAATTACGCTGGCACAAAATGGCTGACCATAATCGCAAACAGCAGCCGTCACAGACTCATCTTCAGGGGCACAGTAATAGCTGTGTACAAAGTAGAAATGTGCGTGCTCATCGATACCTTGCCACAGCGGATGAGCTGCATCCATACCCGAGATGGTGTTCCAGCCCATATGCGGAATTTTAATGCGTTCGCCCTGCTCATTCGTCCAGTCATCTTCGAATCTGACGACCTGACCCGGTATGATATCTAGGCATTGAGTATGTTCAAACTCTAGCGATTCAGTAAACAGCGCCTGCATACCAACACAAATTGCCATCACTGGCTTATTAAATACCGCCTCTTTTACCACCTCATCAATGCCCTCTTCACGCATTTGAGCCATACAGTCTCGCATGGCGCCAACACCTGGGAACACAATCTTGTCAGCCGCTCTAATAATCTTAGGATCATTGGTAATAGACACCTCGGCACCCACCGCTGCCAATGCTTTGCTAGCTGAGTGTAGATTGCCCATACCGTAGTCTAAAAGTGCAATTTTAGTCATTAGCTACAGCGCCTCTTTGGTAGAAGGAAGCGTATTCAACGCTCTTTCATCATACTCACAGGCCATGCGTAGCGCACGTGCAAAAGCTTTAAAGGTACTCTCAATCTGGTGATGACTATTAACGCCTTTTAGATTGTCTAAATGTACCGTCATCCATGCATGGTTGACAAACCCATAGAAGAATTCGCTGAATAGATCGACATCAAAGCTGCCAACATGTGAACGGGTGAATGGAATGTCCATATGCAGACCAGGGCGCCCTGAAATATCAACGACTGCTCGGGTTAAAGACTCATCAAGTGGGGCATAAAAATGACCATAACGGCGGATGCCTTTTTTATCACCGAGAGCCTTAGCAAAGGCTTGACCCAACGTAATGCCTGTATCTTCGACACTGTGATGATCGTCGATGTAAGTATCCCCTTTGCAGGTAATATCAAGATCAAACAGCCCGTGACGTTTTATCTGGTCAATCATATGATCCAAAAAAGGCACGCCGGTATCTATGATCCCTTGTCCGGTACCATCTAGGTTAACCGACACACTAATTTGCGTCTCAGCCGTATTACGCTCTACACTCGCAATACGATTTGGACGATTGGCTGGATTTGAATTTATTTCAGTAGTCATGGCAATAAGGCTCACTAATCATTGGCTCGCTAATAAAGAACAACCAATATAAATAATATAGTCAAAGAAGTCTAAAATGGTTACAAGGCAACCGAGTGCAAGTACTACTCATGTAGGCTTAGCGAGGTTAACGCCGTAACCATTTAGTAGTTCTTTGACTATAGATAAAAATTTAAGTCAAACAATATGATATGGATGATAACAAACACACCACTTTTAAGCCATATTTACAGTCTATAAACGCCGATAGTTTGCTAAAATACTGATATTATTTTAATTTAGTCCTTATTTACGCTAATTTTGGAAGCCTTACTATGCCTTTAGAAGCCGTTGCCATTAATTCTTTTGACGCCCCCATTATGCGTGAGACCACTCACGATAACGAGCTGCGTGAGCGCATTACCAAACTATATGCAGCCGATAACGCCAATATGGGTAATTTATCGGATGCTCATGCAGTGATGGCTATGTTTGAAACTGCCTTTAAACGTGGCAACCTTATGTATGTGGGCATGTTTAATGATAAGCCCATTGCTGCTGTCGGTTGCTTTGATGATGGTCAGACAGATACCAAACGACTGCAATATCTAGCCATGCATCCAGAAAATGTGAACCGCGGTATTGACGCCAAATTTATTAAGCTGGTCTACGACAAAGAAGTCAAAAAGGGTGTGTGTCAATTTATGCCAGCTGATACTCAAATTCATCAAATCATGAGCGAATATGAGCTGATTCGGGTTAAGAGATAACTATTAATAAAAGCCTGTCAATTTACTATCGTAAAACTAATAGACTTGTATCCGTCCGTATCTAAGACAAAGGGTATAAGGTAAAATGATATAAAACTTTAAACCAATCATCCAACCGCGAAATCTTGTTTATTTCATCTATTTTTGAAAAAAAGGTTGACAGGTCATCTAATATTTAGTTTAATAGCGTCCTCATAAAGACGGCTCGATAGCTCAGTTGGTAGAGCAAAGGATTGAAAATCCTTGTGTCGGCAGTTCGATTCTGCCTCGAGCCACCATCTTTTTGCCAAATTGCGAAACCCTCAAGCTACTCATAGTTTGGGGGTTTTTTTATGGCTGATATTTAGATGATGAACTAAGCTTGGGTTACACAGTCCATATTTAATGTTCTACATCACTGGGTATACTAAATAGTTCTAAGCTTCTATCCTGATGTCTTAGCGATTGATCTTAATCTAATGATGTGCGACTTATTATGCGTGAATTTGACTACGACTTAGACTACAAAAATCTAAATCTTCGTGAGCAGCCTGAACTGTACCGAGTAGGACGCGGTGAACAAGGCGTGTTATTGGTAGAGCCTTATAAATCTGAGATTTTACCGCACTGGCGCTTTGCTACTCCTGATGTCGCCCAAGAGAGTAGCGATGTCATCTATCAGATGTTTTTAGATTATCTGGACAATGATGACTTTGTTGGCGCAGACATGGCGCGTAAGTTCTTACAAATGGGCTATACACGTGCTAGGCGTTATGCCAATCACAAGGGCGGTAAAAAATACAAGGGCCCTGTACCCGATGATAAAAAAGGTCAAAGTGGTGCGCATGGACGCGAAGAATTACCACGAGATGAAGAAGATCCTATCAAAGCCGAGTCTGCACGTATCTTTAAACAAAAATGGGATTTGTGCCGAGAAAATAAGACTTATTTGAAAATGAAAAAAGCACACCGTGAGAAATACAAAGACGTTGAATAAAGGCTATTTTAAATACAATAATGTAAGTCTCTAAAAATAAAAACAGTCGCTTAAAATTCTAAATTAATGCAAATTCATTGCACACATCAATTAAACTGATTGCTTAAAACAATATAAACCTGAGAATCTTATGACAGATCTAGACAAACAACTTCTAATTTTTGATTTTGATGGTACGTTGATCGATAGCGTTCCTGATTTGGCTCAAGCCGTCAATGAAATGCTAACAACCTTAGGAAAATCGACCTATGCAGTTGACACTATCCGCAATTGGGTAGGTAATGGCTCTCGTATGCTGGTTGAGCGTGCTTTGGTAGGTGATGTTGAGGTGACAGACGGCCAATTAAGTAAAGCTGACGCTGATCATGCCGAACAGGTATTTTTTGAAGCTTATAACAACATAAGCGGTCAAAACACGGTGGCTTATCCTGACGTTGATTCAGGATTAAAGCAGCTAAAACAAGCGGGATTTACGTTAGCTTTAGTGACTAATAAACCGATTAGATTCGTGCCAAAGATATTGCAAACCTTTGGTTGGCAAGACACGTTCGAACAAGTGCTTGGCGGTGATAGTCTAAGCGTAAAAAAACCAGACCCTACCCTGTTACTGCATGTATGTAAGCACTTAAGTATAAAGCCCGCGCAAGCTGTCATGATTGGTGATTCGAGAAATGATATTGAAGCTGGTAAAAACGCTAACATCGACACATTGGGCCTGTCATATGGGTATAATTACGGCCAAGATATCCGTGAGCTAAATCCAACTGCCGCGTTTGACGATTTTAAAAGTTTGGTAGATTGGGTCATTACAAGCTATGCATAATGCGATTTATTTCAAATAGCCCTTACCCTCTCTACTATTAACTATAATTTTTTATCGTCTATACCTATATCTATATCTATATAAGTTTTATTCATACGAAAGGTTTTTAAATGACAGATCAGATGACACACCAGCCCCCTGCTGACTTATTAGAAAAAGCCAAACATTGGCGCGAAGACATCACATTTACTCAAGATGTGCTGGGCAAACCGATGCACTTCACCACCACATGGGGTATTTTTTCACCTGAAAAACTAGACGCAGGTAGCTTGATGCTACTCGACTATATTGATTTTCAGCCTGATGATGATTCAATCGACTTAGGTTGTGGCTATGGCGTACTTGGGATGGCGGCGGCGCGTGAATGCCCACAGGGTCAGCATACCTTGATTGATAAAGACTTTATGGCGGTCGAATATGCCCGTCGTAACTGTCAGAAAAATGGTTTAACCAATGTTGATGTGCATTTATCAAATGGATTTAACCATGTTGATTCTAACAAAGATTTTAGTCTGGTAATGACCAATCTGCCAGCAAAGGTAGGTAAAGAGCAGCACTATTTATACCTACTTGATGCCTATAGCAAATTACGCTCAGGCGGTCGGTTTTATGTGGTGACTATCAATGGTCTGCGCCAGTTTATGAAACGGGCTTGTACCGAAGTCTTTGGTAATGCGGACAAGGTTAAACAAGGCAAAACTTACACTATTACTCGTGCCATTAAAGATTAAAAATTGAGGAAAAAACTAAGAGTTAGCAGTTAAGAGAAAAATAACACAAAATACCCAATACTGACAAACCTTTGATAAAGCCCCGATTTTAAGATCGGGGCTTTATCATTTAAAAATCATTTAGGCGATTCAGCGTGTAGAGACGATTAACACTATAGTTGAAGAAAACTAAAATGGTTACAAGACAACCGAGTGCAAGTACTACTCATGTAGGCTTAGCGAGGTTAACGCCGTAACCGTTTAGTAGTTCTTTGACTATATTACAGGCTTAAAGCTAACAGACCCTATAAACCCCCGGCCTATACCCATACCTATCCTGCTCTATCCTTGGCGCTTAATCAGATATAAGCCCAATGCTGCACTGCCAATAATAGGTAATAACACCATCAGCAGCGGAGATGCGCCTGTGGCTAACGATACAAAGCTGGTCAAATCTTGGATATAGCTAAATAGCAGTCCAAAAATCAACGCTACCACAATGCGCAGACCCAAGCTGTGGGTGCGCAGTGAACCAAACACAAATGAGCAAGCGACAATGACCAGCGATAGGATCGCAAATGGTGACAGCAGCTTTTGCCAGAATGCCACCTCATGCTCTAACGAGCGTGTGCCTTGCGAGGCATTAAATCGTTTATGATCATAGAGCTGAGTTAAGGATAAGTCTTCAGCACGGCGGGTTAATAAATAAACCGAACTTGGCGAAATAGGTAAAATCATGGTGCCTTGTTCTTCATGATGCTGTGCCACGAGAGGGGCATCAGTTAGAACCCCCGCTAATGTTTGCGCTGTACTGTCTTGGGACAGGTTATCTTGAATCAGGTTATCTTGAATTAGATCATCTTGACTGTTTTGCTCATCAGTAGATGTGGGCTTTATGGGTTCTTGTAAGTTTTGAGCCTGACTTTGATTCATAATCTCAGAGCGCTGGGCCAAAGTCACTGTGGTCACATCGTTTAGCTGCCACTGATGATTAATTATATCTAATCCCTCAAGGGCAGATTGATCAGCAGAGCTTTCACTGTTTTGTCCGCCTATCGGGAGCGTCTGCGCATCAGATTGTGCCACATAGGTGCCACCGGAAGCTTTGGATACAGCAGTTAAGTCATTGTCTCCATTTAGATGCCAACGTTTTACCTGTCCGATATTACCGTTAGCATCTGCATAATCGATATATAGGATATTATGCCCATTGGAGACGCCATTATTATTTGAGGCGCTATTAACTTGCTCGTTATCTTGCTCATTATCTTGCGCATTATGCCCATTTTCTGACGTCTGTGAAGACTGAGGAATATTAGGAGCTTGAGTAACTTGAGGGGCTTCTTGAATCGTCCAGTACCCATTTACCGACGCCAGTAATGCGGTGTCCGGTTTACGAATTTGACTGGCCATAAGGTTGGTTTGGGGTAGCACATATTGATTGATGACAAGCGCCAAAAACACAAAGATAAATGCGGGCTGCAATACCCAGCCAACAATGCGATAAATACTTAGCCCCGATGCCCGCATTACCATCAGCTCAGCGTTGTTGGCTAATAGACCAAGCCCAATTACGGCGCCCAAAAGTGCGCCTGTGGGCGTGAACTGCTCTAAAAAATAGGGCGAACGGTAAAAAATATACTTTATCGCATCCAAATAAGTATAACTGTCGCTAAAGTCTTCTAATTCAGCAAGATACGCAAATACCAGTTGCAATGCCCATAAGCCTAAGACAGCAAACAACATCGCAAATAAGGCACTTTTTTTAACGTATCGGGGTAAAATTGTTCCCGGTCGTACTGATTCCAAAGAAGCCGTACGGTCTTTAAATATGTTTTTCAAGACCGTCCTCCTTTTGATTGATCCTCATGAACTGATGAATTCATGTTTTTATTTAACTCTCGTTGACCTAATCTAAATCGAACACGGTGATGTATACGGCTCGCCCAGTTCAGATACAAGGCCAGTGCAATAAAGGCAAAGATGGCAACGGCATTTATCCATACGGGTAGGTTGCCTTTCGCCACCGAGCTTTTGATAGAAATAATAACCAAGGCGCAACTGGTAAAAATCATGATAGCAGGTACTATGCGTAGCCAGCGCCCTTGCCGTGGCCGCACTTGAGCCAATGGGACAGCGAGCATAGGTGCAATGAGTATCAGCCACGGCAGGGCAAACCGATAGCCAAGCTCAGCTTGAGCAGCTATTACTGGTCCACCCGCATTGTCGGTAGTAAGCTCAGGCGTTGAAGTGTTCGCAGATAAAGGTAAATCCCTTCCTGTTGCTACTTTCCATAATACGGTCAGTGGCTGCGTCGCCACATTGTCCTCACTGACAACATCTGCTGGTGGGCGCTCAAGACTGATACGATAGCGCTCAAAGCTCACTTCATTATAAACCAAGCTATCGGCATCTACCTCATAACGGCGACCCTGATACAAGTCCAGCTGTGTCTTGTTGCTGTTCTCAACACCTTGAACTTGTACCGCGCGTTTGGCCATCACTAACGTATCTCGCTTAGGATCTGAGCTGGTACTAACTACATTAGATGCACTGTCAGATAACGTGTCGTCGCTGCTGATTACATCTTCATTTGAGATGACCGTTTCACTCTCAACGTCGCTCTCATTGTCGCTAACTGCGCCATTTTCTGCATGACCTTCATTAGACTGGGTAGCGGCTATAGGATTGGTAAGACTGGTGACAATCTTATTATTTTCTAAATCTAACTGATCTTCAGCATTTTTTTCATTCATAGCAGAGGAATGGGTTAAATCTTCTGACAATGCCTCGCTAATGGGTAGTGCCGATGCTGTCTGGTCCTCTAACTGTTCCTGTTGAAACTGTTCCTGCTGATTGGCATTGTCGTCACTCGCTGCATTTGGACCCAAAGCTTGGTCTTTACTGCTGTCATCAGCAGTCTGTATTAAGATAACATTTTGTAATTCTGTTCTATCCTCATTCATATCACCGACATATAAATGATAATTCCCACTACTAACAAACTGCTGCGGCCTTATCAAATCAAAAGCACTACTCAATGATTGCTGCTGCCAAATGGTGTCTGTATTGCGCACTCCCCAAGGCTTTGCATATAACGACAACCCTGCTTCCACTATAATTAAAAGAACGATAAGCGGCGTCATTAATCGTGCCAATCGGCCGCGCGAAATACCGCTTCCATTTAGTACCGCCATTTCATGATCGACATAGAGTCGGCCAAACACTAGCATAAGCCCAATAAAGAAGGATAAGGGCAATACCAATTCTAGAAAATAAGGTAAGTTGTAGCCGATAATAGCAAACAGTAAGCCTACGTCTAAACGCCCTTCAGCAGCAATGCCAAAGTAGCGAATCATACGTCCACCCAATAGCAATACAAGCAAAAACCCCAAGACTAATGCGGTAGTCGAAGCCACTTGCTGGGTCATATAACGGCGTAAGATCACAGGCACACTCGGTTATTATAAAAATTGAGGATTGACGATTATTGTTAGAAGTCGTTTTGTATAGTCAGCAACCGCCTAAACGGTTACGGTTTTAATCATGCTAGGCTACATGAGCACTACTTAAACTTGCTCGCTTTAATGCAGTCACTTTAAAACAATTAACATATAAGTTTAGAGGGCATAATGACAAAATCGGTATCATATTTCTACTAAGCCAAAACACTAAGCGTACATTATAAATGCTATTTAAAGATATGCTAGAGCGTATCTTTAATAAAACTACCCTGAATAAAACTACTCTTAATAAAACTACCCTTAATAAAACTACGCGGTTAAAACTTAACTAGACTACATATGACCTATAGCGTGTGGTTCAAAAAATGTAGCATTTCATCAATATAAGCCATAAATAAGAGCTATCAATACGCGCATTAAGTCCAAGTAAGTTTAAGCTTAAGTTCGGTGCATATTTTATCATGACTGTTATCAGATTATCGTAGCTTAGATGTCAATTTTGATGACTGAATTTAGATAGCAACCTATATAGGAGCATTAGGTAGCAGCATATATAGATGAATGTATAGGTCAATATGTAGGTCAATATGTAGAGTAAATTAGCTAGCCTCTTGAGGGTTTGTTATGAGGTTGGATTAAGTGCTCATGTTGCTAATATGTCTGATATGTTAAACTATCTTGTACTAATTTGAGCGGTTTACACCGTATGCTATGCATTCATAATACTAATAATATATACCTTATTGTATATAACTTGATGTATAGATAGCGGCTCAACTCTCACTACGTCATTTAACAATAAAAAGAGGATTTATAATGAGTTTATCAATATCTGTAATAAATACCCTACCTAAACCAAAAAAACTATTAAAAAAGACGCCAAACGTAGACCAGAACGCTCAATTGCTGGCTGTTTTTATTGACGAAGATGGCAAGATACTGGGGCATGATGAAGGCTTGTTTGACGCCTATCTACCCCGCATTAAAGGTTTAATTGAAGCAGCGAATTTTAAAGGAAAAGTTGGTGAAACTGTCGCTGATTTTGCACTGGCGTCAGATGCCAAAAAAGCACCGTTACAGCTATTATTAGTTGGTATCGGTGATATCAACAAGCTAAGCAACAGTAAGGTACAAAAAATTACTTCAGCACTATACAATGCGGCTTACAAACGAGTGGATGAGCTTACGCTTGCTATCGCCGATGTTATTTCTGCTGAGACCAATCATCAGTTTGTTCTTGAACTATTAAATGCAAGCTATCGTTTTGATAAATACAAAGCCAAACGCTCAGAGCCTGCCCTGCATCAAGTCAATATTTTATCGCACTCGTTTGACCAAGCGTCTGTCGATTATGCCCTTGCCGTACATGATGGTCAGTCACTTGCCCGTGACGTTGCAAACGAACCAGGTAACGTTTGTTTCCCAGAGTTTATGGCAGATGAAGCGCGCGTGCTGGCAGAACATTATCCGGATTTATTAAAAGTTACTGTACTGGGTGAAAGCGAGATGGAAGCGCTAGGAATGGACTGCTTCTTATCCGTCTCACGTGGTTCTGCGCGTGAAGGTCAACTGGTTATTATGGAATATCAAGGTAATAACCAAACCTCTGATAATACTCCTGTTGGACTGGCAGGCACCTTGGCTAAAAACGTGAAAGCTGTCGCAGACAAATTACCCAAAAAAGCCACCAAAGGTAAAGCTAACAAAAAAACTGGCCAAGATACTGCTGGCCAAAACACTGATAGCAACACCGCTGCAATAGTTAATAAAGATGCGCCAATCGTATTGGTAGGTAAAGGCGTTACTTTCGATTCAGGGGGTATCTCAATCAAGCCTGGCGCTGCCATGGATGAGATGAAGTTTGATATGGGCGGCTCTGCGTCGGTACTGGGTACCATAAAAGCGTTATGTGAAGCACGTCTTCCTATTAATGTTGTGGGCGCGCTGGCATGTGCAGAAAATATGCCATCAGGTGAAGCCACACGTCCAGGTGATATCGTCACCGCAATGAATGGTGATACGGTTGAAATCCTAAACACTGATGCAGAAGGACGTTTGGTACTGGCTGATACTCTATGCTATGTACAGCGTTACAACCCGCGCGCTATTATCGATGTCGCCACGCTTACTGGCGCTTGCGTGATCGCCCTTGGACACGTCCGCTCAGCGGTTTATAGTAACGATGAAGACGTGTTGTTCGAGCTTGAAAATGCTAGTAATCAATCTGGCGATCTGATATGGCATATGCCACTTGATGATGAGTATCAAAGCCAGCTTGACTCGCCAATAGCAGACCTTCAAAATATTGGCGGACGTCCTGCAGGCTCTATCACAGCGGCTTGTTTCTTATCTCGTTTTGTTAAAGATGACCAAGCATGGGCGCACTTAGATATCGCCGGTACGGCGTGGAAATCAGGCAAAGAGAAAGGCGCGACGGGTCGTCCTGTACCTTTATTTATGCAATATCTTAAAAACTTAGCTCATTCTTAATGCAAGCTAATTCTTAGTATCCGCTCTTTTTTAAAGTAAGCTCAATGAGTTCTATGAGCTTTGCTTTATGAGCACAGTCCTATTAAGTAGGTGACATGCAAATTAGCTTCTATGTCTTAAGCGATGCTTTTATTTCTCAAGATAAAACAGGCGCTAACACTGAGTCAAATGGGCAGAGCACTGCTTCAGCGGTTAATGCTGAGGCGGTGCTTAATTTTGTCTGTAAATTAACGCAGACTGTCCTTAAAAAAAGCGAGATGAGTTTGGTAATTGTTGATGATGATACTAAATGGCTAAATCAGCTTGATACAGCGCTATGGTCATTTGATCCAGTGAGCTTCGTCCCTCACAACTTATTTCTCCCTCACAACTCAATTGAGCTTGATAGCGGTGGACACCCTAGCGCCTCAAATAATGGAGCTGCTATAGCTACGACTGATGCTGAAACTAATGATGAAACAGATCCTAAAATTGATGCTGAGCAATTGTCCGCTCCTGTAACCCTCATTTCAAATTTTCCTAATGGATTTGATGGTGTTGTACTCAATCTTGCGGCGACTGCACTCCCTTTGACTAACTTATCTATATTACCTGATCGAGTGTTAGAAATTATCACGCCTGATGAAACCAGCAAGCAGCAAGGCCGTGACAAATATCGAATTTATCGCGATTTGGGTTTTGAACTCAAGTATTTTCCTATTAACTGATGTATTAGTGGTAAGCCAAGCTAGTTATTATAGTCAGCGAACACCTAAACGGTTACGGCGTTAATCTCGCTAAGCCTACAGGTGTAGCATTTGCACTCGGTTGCCTTGTCACCATTTTAGACTTCATTGACTATAGTATCTTAATAAAGTGTGATTTAAAACAGATTACCTATAGATATAGACTGGAATAGGCAAACACTTACATAAGCAAAATATCTCTATCAGTAAAATACCTCTATTTATCATATATTTTGTCCATATCTCGTTCAAAATTTTGCAGATAAGGTCATCTTTTGTATAATCGGTTCACAGATTGAATCCTTAAGCATCTTTTATTAAAAACCTGTTATTAGAGACCTATAGGAGTGTCGATCAGTGCTTATTCGATTCATCCTCTAAACATTTAGATAATACCCTTTATTCGGAGCGTTTATGAATGCCATCGTTAATATGTACCAACGTATAGGACTGGTGCCACTTATTGTTGTTGGGCTGGTGATTGGTGTCTTGGTAGGGTGGCTGTTACCTTCGGTAGGTATTGCACTGGGCTTACTTGGATCTTTATTTGTCGGTGCTTTAAAAGCAGTGGCGCCAATCTTAGTATTTGTGTTGGTTATGGCCGCCATTAGCCAACACCAAAGTAAAAGCAAGGTTCATGTTAAGCCAGTACTCATCATGTATATATTTGGGACTTTTCTCGCTGCATTGACCGCGGTTACAGCGAGCTTTTTATTTCCAACTGAACTTATAGGTCTCAACACGATTGAGGCAGTTGTTGACCGAGCGCCTCCTACAGGATTACAAGAAGTATTAACGACGCTGTTGATGAATTTGGTGGATAATCCGGTTAGTGCAGTGGCCAACGCCAACTATATGGGCATATTAGCATGGGCGATAGTGATAGGATTTGCCTTACGCAAAGCGTCCACAACCACCCGTATGATGGTATCAGATTTGGCAGAAGCTATTTCTAGTGTGGTGCGTTTTGTGATTGCTTTTGCCCCTCTTGGTATCTTAGGTTTGGTGGCTAATACAGTCGCCGAAACTGGTTTTGATGCACTATTAGGCTATGCGCGATTGCTGGCCATATTATTGGGTTGTATGCTATTTATAGCGCTGGTGATAAACCCAATTATTGTGGCATTTAATATTCGTAAAAACCCTTACCCCTTAGTGTTTCGCTGTCTAAGAGAATCTGGAATTACCGCCTTTTTTACCCGCTCATCTGCGGCGAACATTCCTGTCAATATGAACCTTGCTGCTAAGCTTGGTTTGGATGAAGATACCTATTCGGTTACCTTGCCCCTAGGTGCTACTATTAATATGGCAGGTGCGGCAATCACTATTAACGTTTTAACCCTCGCTGCAGCGCATACGCTAGGCATTCATGTAGACTTTGGTTCTGCCCTTCTATTAAGTGTGGTGGCTACGGTTAGTGCGTGCGGTGCTTCTGGTGTGGCAGGGGGCTCATTGCTGCTGATTCCTTTAGCGTCGAGTTTATTTGATATACCTAACGAAGTGGCGATGCAAGTTGTTGCCATCGGATTTATTATTGGTGTGGTTCAAGATTCGGCAGAAACTGCGCTTAACTCCTCTACCGATGTACTCTTTACTGCGGCCGCTGATCCTATTATGAAAAGATAGCGTTATTATAAAAATAAACAAACACGCTTAAAACCTATAGTCAAACAAGTTTAAAATGGTGACAAGGCAACCGAGTGCAAGTAATGCCCCACCATGAGAGGGTAGGCTTATTGAGGTTACCGCCGTAACCGTTTAGTAGCTCGCTGACTATAAAAAGCCTCATCAGTCGATGAGGCTTTTATGTGCAACAAGTATAAAACATTAACACTGTACTGACTATTTGATTGTACATCGAATTGATTGTACATCGAATTGATTGTGCATCGACTATAGGCTTGTGCACCCACTATTGATCGATATCAATCTCGATTATCTGCTGGCTACTATCTTGTGATTCCCATTGGCGCTTAAACTGGCGTAGCTGCTCTACTTCATCCAACAATTCTAGAATCAAGCCAATAGCAGGAATACTGGCATCAAAATCGCGGCTTAAGCGAGATGCACGGCGAACGGTAGCCAGTTGATACCCCGTGAATTTACGAGAGTCTGGCACATCATATTCGATCACATTTTCTTCAATTAAGGCCATAACCCAATCGGGATTTTGTCCGCATGCTTGAATAAGCTCATCTAAGGTCATGATAATGTCATTAAATTCATTAGAGTGTCGCATGGTCACATCCTTTTTATTATTATGCTATCTGTTTTATCGGTTTATAATATTTTAAGCTGCAAACCTTATTAACGCTTTATACTGGTACCTGCAAAGCTTGCTTTTAATGCATCAAATGCATCTTTTTGGGCGTCTGTCGAAACTTTTGGATTAACAATGTTTAGCGTTAGGTACAAATCCCCTGGGTTTTTGGCAGGAATACCTCTATCTTTTACCCGTAAGTGACTGCCTGATTTACTATCTTTAGGAATGCTAACGCCCAACGTGCCAGCAGGCGTATTGATATTAATCTTCTCGCCCAGTGCTGCCTCCCATGGTGTGATATTGACAGTTTGATAGACATCGGCCCCTTCTAAGCGAATATTGCTTGGGTGATCAATGGTAACTTTTAAAAATAAATCACCATTTTTACCGCCGGCGTAACTGGCAGCACCTTGTCCACTTAAGCGAATTTGCTTACCCTCGGTAATACCTTTTGGAATTTTTATTTTTAACGTCTTTTGCTCTTGAGCAATAGTGCCATCGGACTGTCTGGTAGGCACATTTAATTTGATACTATAATCATCACCTTTATACACAGAAGCCAAGCTCACTGAAATCTCAGCATGTTGATCTTGCCCAGGCGTTGGACCAGACTGATCAAAAGCGCCGCCAAACTGCTCGAAACCTTCGAAACCTTCAAAGCCAGAAGTGCCAGACTGCTTAGATTGCGGACCTGACTGCGCACCGCCGGCACCAAAAGCAGAAAAGATATCATCAAAGCGGAAGCTGCCACTACCAAAGGGCGCCCCCTCACCAAATTGATCTTTAATATCCTCCCATCTAAACCCACCAGACTGATTACCGCCGCCGCCAAAACCGCCTGTAAATCCGCCACTTCTACCAAATGGGCTGGATTGAACAGCGTCATACTCTGCGCGTTTTTCTTCATCTCTTAGGGTTTCATACGCATTATTAATCTCTGCAATCTTTTCATCGGCATTGGGTGCATCGGACACATCCGGATGATATTTTCTCACCAGTTTGCGATACGCTTTTTTGATTTGCGCTTCTGTCGCATCTTTACTCACGCCCAAGATATCGTAAAAACTCTTTTCTGCCATTGTTTTTATCCTTAAGATGACTGTGCTTTTATTATGAGTGATGAATGGATATACATTAAAGTAATTTCAAGTGACAAGTAGTTACGAGGTCTATTTAGTACCTATTCATTTTTTACTTTTCATGTTTTTATATTTTTAAAACTTTTAATTTTACCAATAATGATGCCAGGCTACATTCGCGTTCATGCCTTCTTGATCAGGTAGATTGTCATTTTGAGTATGACTTATACGTAGTCTAACGTCGTCATTTTTTGCAAGCTGTTGACGCAAAGCCAGTTGCGCTTTTGCAACTGCGTCTTCGCCTTTACGTATCGTATGATGATAACTAAGCTCTGCTGCCTGACCACCGCGTTTGATGCGCATACCAAATTCGATACTGGCGTCTATTTTATCCTGCTGATCATGAAATACCGCATTGGTCATCACATAACCTAATGCTTTATCGCCGAACATAGCGCCGCCACCAATACCCCCTTTTAAATAAGGGCGATGAGCATTGTTATTGAAAGGATCGGTTCGTGCCCCTGTTTTTAACTGCCAAGACAGTTTGGGCTCGCCTGCCAATGGTTGAGCCAAATCTTCGATTTGCTGCATGTCCAAAAAGACAAAATCGTTAAGCGTCCAATCATGTTTATCCCAATCATACGCGGCAGTGGTCTTAACAGCTTCAAAGCGCTTGTTAATATCTGTATAACTATTTAAAGGGTCTTTAACAAACAAGGACAGTCCAATTTGGGCCAAATCTTTTGACAGTGTTATCTGAGTTTGCGCCGTTTTATTACTCAGCGCAGGAGACGGCTTATTGGGAACCTTTAAGTTAGCAAGCGCATCACTTTCTGGCAATTTAAAACGCTCACTGATCAGCCGCTTCTTAAACGCTTGTCTTTGGGGCGTATCTTCTTGAGAGAGCTTATAGGTCTGGTGCAATATTAAATAATCTAACGTGAGTGTTTTTTGATGGTCATCAAACGACTCTAAGTCATCCAAAGCATTCAAGACATCAATTGAAGATTTGTCCTTAATCCTTATAATCTCATTCACTTTTTGCTGTACAGGCTTGGGCAGTTGCCCAAAAGTGTGCCTAAGCTGTGTTTGCTCTGATGGCAAATAGCGTACCGAGGCGATTAAGGGGTCTGATGCAGTGGCATCATACTCAATCAACTGATCAAACACATAATCTGGCGCATACCACGGCCCCAAACGCTCTGTAGTTTGTATATCACTAATCAGTTCGAGTATCTCACCTGAGCGATACCCGCAATTTTGTTTGATGAAATAGTAATCAAAGCGTGCAGACTTGGCTTCATATAAATGATAATTTAGCAGCTGCGTGTCAAAATCATCTAAATTAAGCTCATACTCCCACATATCACGCTGTTCACTTTTGGAATACACCGCATCTTGTTTAAAAAACTCCGCTTCTGCAAACCCTGCATCGTATATACCAAACAAGCCTTTTATGGCATATAACATCCCATTTTCATTAGGGGGTATGCGGGCACCAAAATTATATGAATTATTTAATAAGTCTTTACTTGATAGCGTGCTGTGTGAAGATTCCGTTATAGCAGATTCCGTCATAGTTGAGCGGCTAGGGTCATTGGTTTTGACCAGTACGTGACCGAATGAGGAGGCAGGATTTTTTAAATAATTACTTACCAGCATTAAGCTGATACTTTGATTGGGGTTAGGCAATTGAGAACATTGGCTAAGATCGATATTCAAAGAATCGATATGATGATTGAGCCAAAAATAGCGTGCAGGAAACTGACATATCACATCTTTATTATTGCGCTGCGCCACTATGGCTACTAACTCTTTGTAAGGATCAAAATCACGAGCATCCGTATCTTGTGAATGTGTTAAATAAAACCCATCGGAGATAACCTCGGCTTTACCGTTTTTATAAAACAGTAAATGTTGCCACTGTTTGTGTTCAGCGAGCTGTTTTAGTCTGGTCGTGTTTACGCTAATATGATTTAACGCTTGAAGCTCTTGCAGCGACTGACGTTGACCGAGTAACGGGGTGCTGTCATCGACTTTATTGCTTTGTATGCTTGAGCCTATGGAAGGCGAAAGATCGTGTTTAAGGGTATTGACATGGCTATTGGTATGATTATGGCTATTGACACTGCTAATATGGTCATATACAGGCGTGCTTTGCACAGCGTCAGTCTTGTCTGGCAAATTAGTAGCGGCTATCGCATTTAACCCCATCATACCTGAAATAACAATACCAACAAATGGCATAACTGTGGCGACTCTATAAACATTCATACCTATCAAACTGCTTACCACTCCCTTATTACGGTATATAGTGTTCCTATCCAACATTATGCCTTGTTATACCTTTTTTAAAAGACAACCTATTTTTGTCAAACTCGCTAGACTTACTATGTGTAGCGTTTGCGATCATTTATCGTTTTACTTGATAATTTAATTGTCAGATTTTGTATTCTCTATAAATCTTACCATTTAAACATCAAAAACAATGTCATCAAAAAGCAATGTCATCAAAAAGTATAGCATCAAAAAGCACGTAAACCACTTAGTTTACGTGCTTTTAATATCATTATAAAGCTATCTATAAAGCGCCAATATATTCGCTCGTTAAATTACATAGTGCAGCTGTTTTGAACAATGCTATATAATGCTTGTGCGTTTTGATCTTGAGTTGCAGTGGTGTATGCAGATGATTGCGTATACTGACCATATTGTGCACGTACACCTGCTACAGAATCACAGTTAGCAACATCTTGTAGGGCTGATAAATGCGCACCTTGTCCTGAAGCTAAGTCTTTTTCGACACTTGGGAATGCTTCATTAATTAAGACTGCGGCTCTTACGTTACCACCTTGACACTGGTCAGGTGACATAGAGTCAGAGATTGCCGCTGTTGTACCTAAATCCCATGTAACGTTACTTATAATCGCTAAGATCGGGCTTGAATTACCAAATAAAGCGCCGCCTAAACCACACTCTTTGTAGATTTGCTCAATCGTACGACCCGTTTCTTCTGACTTAAACTTTGAGCCTAAATCAGCATTAGCAGCGCCTAGTGGAAGCATAGCAGCAACAAGTGAAGCGATAGCAATTTTCTTTAACATATTATTTCCTTATAAATGCACTCTAAACTACGCACATTAATTAAATGAATGATAGATGTATGATATTTAACAGATTAAATAACATTAATATCGGTCGTTCTAATATTTAACACTTTGTTAACCTGTATTTCAATTTTACAATATAGTAAGCAGATAGCAAGAAAAAAATATTGGCTTAACGTACTGATAAAAATTACTAACAATTATAACGTATTTTTTATTAAGATTTTCTTATAACCTTATAAGGTTTAATACTTGTATGTTTAATTTAAGTTTTATAAATACATTTAGCTTACTAAGTATCAAAACCAATATTAAAATGCCAACCATATACTAGCTATCATACTGTTCAAGCTCAGTCATAGCCCCAAGAAGCGACTCTTCTAACTGTGCTTGCTGCAGCTGAAAGCTTGCTTGCTCCTCTAATAGCTTGAGTAGTTTTTTCTTATTGTCCTCATCATATAGCGATGTATCGGTAAGCTTTTCTTCCAACTCGTTCAAACTAGCCGCCACGTTATCCAGTTTTTTTTCTGCTTGCTCTATACGTTTGCGTATAGGAGCGGTCAACTTGCGCTGTTCGGCAGCCAATTTGCGCCGCTCTTCTTTGCTTAACTGTGGGGCCTCTGCTTGAGCCTTGGCTTCTGCTACTTTTTTAGCCGCTTCTGCTTGCTTGGCAGCTTCATTTGATACAGCTTTGGCATCCCGCGTCTCTTTGGCCGCTTCTTTGGCATCTGACTTACGCTGCTCGGACAGCCATTTACCATAGTCAGAGACATCACCTTCAAACTCTTGTAGTTTGCCATTGTGTACCAAATACAATTCATCGCACACATTAGCGATCAATTCACGGTCATGCGATACCAGCACAACTGCCCCTGCAAATCCTTGCAGTGCCATGGTTAGTGCTTGGCGCATTTGTAAGTCTAAATGGTTGGTAGGCTCATCAAGAATCAGAACGTTAGGTTGTTGCCATACGATCAAAGCGAGCGTTAAACGGGCACGTTCACCCCCTGAAAACAGTTTACTGGGGGTATCAATACGATCACCACGAAAGTCAAAACTACCCAAGAACGAACGCAGCTCAGCATCTGAGGTTTTGCCAGCAATACGTCGCATCATAATCATCGGGGACGCTTGCGCATCCAAGCTGTCCATTTGATGCTGGTTAAAATAACCAATGTGCAGGGTATCAGATACTTTATAAGTGCCTGATAAAGGCGCAAGCTCTCCTACTAAGGCCTTGATTAAGGTCGACTTACCCGCCCCATTCATACCAAGCAACCCCAATCGGGTATCTGGCGTAATCTCTACATTCACATTCGTTAAGATAGGCGTGTCGCTGTAGCCAATATCAGCTGACTTCAATGAAATGAGCGGTGAGCTCATATGACTTGGTTCATAAAACCTAAAGCTAAACGGATTGTCGGCCATAACGGGGGAGAGGTCAGCCATACGTTCTAATTGCTTTATACGGCTTTGTGCCTGCTTAGCCTTGGACGCTTTAGCTCTAAAGCGTCGCACAAAATCTTCCAAATGTGCTTTGGTCTCTTGCTGCTTTTCATAAGCTTGTTGCTGCTGTGCCAATCGCTCACTGCGCGCACGTACAAACTGCGAGTAATTACCTGTATATAAGGTCAACCGGTGATTTTCTATATGCAAAATAAAGCCAACGGTTGCATCTAAAAAGGTTTGATCATGGGAGATTAATAAGACAGTACCAACAAACTTAGCAATCCATTCTTCAAGCCATAAAATTGCATCTAAATCTAGATGGTTGGTCGGCTCATCTAATAACAGCAAATCAGCGCGGCTCATTAACGTTTTTGCAAGATTTAAACGCATGCGCCATCCACCAGAGAAATCATTAACAGACATCTCATGCTGATTGGTCTTAAATCCCAGACCTGCCATAATTTGTGCCGCTGTCGTTGGGGTGCGGTAGCCATCAATATCATCAAAGCGCTGATATAGCTTTGCAATGTCATCATCACTTAAGCTATCGGGTTTGCTGATCTTTTGATTGATGTCATACCACTCTTTATCACCGCTTAACACGTAGTCAATAGCTGATTGCTCACTGCCGGCAACTTCCTGAGCCATATGCGCCACATCCCAGCCGCTTGGTATACTCACCGTGCCTGCATCTACGCTTAGTTCGTCTTGGGAGCGCTCACCCATTTGGGTTAATAACACGCCAAACAATGTAGATTTTCCGGTACCGTTATTACCGGTAAGCCCAACTTTTTGTCCTGGATGAATCTGGAAAGTGGCTTCTGAAAATAGAATCCGACCATCGCGTCGAACCCCAACATTGTTAAATTCGATCATGTTTTAATATCGCTTATGGTTATATTTGGGTGCATTGTAACGTTTTAGGGGATCAGATTTAAAATATTTTACGTATGAACGTCGTGTTTAATGAGCATTGTTCTTAATAAACATTGTTCTTGATGCACATTGTACGTGATGTTTGTTGTCTTTGGCTTATTTAATGAGTGAGACATCACACTCTATATTTATGGATAGTCATACGTTGAAAATCAAGGATTCACCCTCATTATGGTATAATAAACACTAATCAAATCAAATAAACGTAATATCAATAAGCTGCGATAAATTTGTGCCATTCTTAGCTTTATATTGACTGTTTAATAGTGGATGACATCGGTTTTTGTCCTGCAAGCTGCGAGCTAGCATCTTCCTACGGGCTGTTTTCTTAGACAATGTTTCATTATAGGCAGATAGGCAGCGTCTCTTTTATCTACGGATACTGTTGTCGTCAACAACTGATGGTATTAATATAAAAAAAAGAGCGACAGATGAATAACAAGCGCTTATCGAAATTACGCAAGTGAAGTAGTAAGCTTTACGAGGATATTATGACAACCATTACTTTAACTGACAGTGCTGCTAATAAAGTCCGTAAACTACGTGAAGAAGAAGGTGATGATAGTCTTATGTTACGCGTTTATGTCACGGGTGGTGGCTGTTCAGGCTTTTCTTATGGCTTTAACTTTGCCGATGAAGTTGGCGAAGATGATGCCAATTTTGACAATCGAGACGTTACCTTATTGGTAGACTCTTTAAGCTATCAATACTTGCAAGGCTCTACCGTAGATTATACTGAAGGCTTAGAGGGCGCACGTTTTGTGGTCACCAATCCAAATGCGACCACTACTTGTGGGTGTGGTTCTTCATTTTCTATCTAACTTAACGTTTTATATTTAGCTAATGGCTCTATATTCATCTAGTTTAGGTCATGAACGATGCATGTTTGAAAGGTTTTAAACCTATTAAGCTTTATTTATGACGCCATAAAATTAAGCCTTAACCCTTATAACTTATAAAATTGCCCTTTAAAACATAGTTATTCCATGTCATTTTAGCCGCAATATCTTTTATTGATGTTGCGGCTATTTTTATGCCTTAATCCTACCGTTGTATATTATAAGATTATCTGGTTTGCAGTTATTTAATATCGTGCAATGCCCAGTCATTTCATAGTCGTTTTATAGTCTTTTCATACAAGCTTACGAATAAATAAGCATTAAAATACTATGAACCTAGTTAAACCTGCTAGTAATACAGAATAGACACGTTATAATATGCGGTTTGCGCTATTGACTGCCTATTTTTAAAAGCCATTATTTATCGAACAATTGATATAGGCTCTTTTGACTATCTATTGTAACCGTACATGATTTTTTTGCGGCATTGAGCTAAACTAAATTAGGGCGTGTCCCAATTTGGTTGATGAGGCTAAAGATGAGAGACTTTAACTGGTTGAACCCAAACCGCAAAAATGACACGTTTATATCGACACCCTTATAATAATACTGACAATGACACTGTTAATAACACTTTGCATCATCTGACTAGACTTTGGATCGTCTAATTAGAGAATAGCAAACGATGAGTTTTTTTTAATTCTGAGATGACTGTATGACTGATATTACAAATCCAAATAATTCAATAATGCCTTCTTGGCTAACTAGCAAACATTTGGAAGGTATGCTACGTGGCGTTGAGAAAGAAGGGCTGAGAATGCAGCCAGATGGTTATTTGGCGCAGACACCTCATCCAGAAGCACTCGGCTCTAAATTAACCCATCCCTATATCACCACAGACTACTCAGAAAGTCTGCTCGAACTCATTACGCCGCCTAAATCAAGCGTTCATGAAATGCTCAAAATGCTGCGTGAACTTCATGTGCTCGTATATCAGTCTATGGATGAGGGCGAGCTTATGTGGCCGCTATCAATGCCCTGTATGCTGTCATCCGATGATGAAGATATTCCATTAGCAGATTACGGCAGCTCTAATGTCGGCCGCCTAAAAACCTTATACCGCAGCGGGTTAGGTGTCCGCTATGGTCGCCGTATGCAAACGATTGCTGGTCTTCACTACAACTTATCATTTGGCGATGATTTGTTTAAAGCATGGCGCGATACGTTGCCTAAAGACGCTCAAGGCGAGTCATTGACTGAATTTAAGAATATTAAGTACTTAGGCCTTATTCGTAACTTTAAACGTATGAGTAGCTTAGTGCTATATTTAACAGGGGCCAGCCCTTCTGTGTGTCCTTGTTTTTTGACTGGCCGCGAGCATGACTTAGAGTTAATGAATAAGACCACTTATTACAAACCCTATGCCACAAGCCTACGTATGGGACGACTTGGCTATACCAATAGCGTACAAGATCAGCTCGATATTCGCTATAACACGCTACCTGAATATATTGAAGGGTTACGCCGCGCTATCAAAACGCCTATGTCTAATTTTAGTAAGTTAGGATTAGATGATGCCGATGGCAATCCAATTCAAATTAATGACCATATCTTACAAATTGAGAACGAATATTATAGCCCAATTCGTCCAAAACAAATCGCCAAATCAGGTGAGACGCCAAGCCATGCGCTTGAGTCACGAGGCATTGCTTATGTGGAATTTAGAGCGGTTGATTTAGACCCTTATAGTGACATCGGTATTCGCTTAACGACTGCCTGCTTCCTTGAAGTACTGGCACTATATTGTTTGATGAATGACTCACCAGAGTTATTCCCTGCTGAAGAAGATATATTGGCCGAAAATCTAGAACGTGTGGTCAATCAAGGATGCAAACCTGATCTTACCCTTAAAGCAAACGGTCAGGAAATAGATTTTAAACAGTGGATGAAGCAGCATTTAGAAGCGATGCTACCCTTTGCTAATCTACTTGACGCCCACTATGGTGGCAACCATTATCGCATTGCCCTTACACTGATGTTGGGTAAGTCTACCTATCCAAAAACCAGCCTATCAGCACAGGTATTAACAGATACTGAGCGTTTAGGAAGCAGCTGGCAACTTGGGCAAACCTTAGCTGTACAACACCGTGATAACATCATGAAAAGTACGTTAAGTCCCAAAACTCAAGCCCAATATGAAGTTTTGTCTGAAAAGTCATGGATTCAGCAGCACGATATCGAACAGAATGAACAACAAAGCTTTTATGATTTTATTCAGCAGTATCGCTAATGCTCAAGGTATATAACCGCTTATAATATTTGCATTTACCTGATTTACACGCATATCTTTATGCGCTTTAAACTTGTAAACGCTTTTTTTATCGTTAAAATAAAGCTATTTATATTTACTCAACCCATACTGCCTAGCCCTCTCATTTAAGAGCATTGCCATAGGCTGCGAAGGAGCCGCTTTAATGCAGCGCTTATTCTCATATCGGATTTTGAACCTACTTCTCGTCGTCGCTTCAGTTGTTGCCATGGCATTTGCCATATTATATTTACAGAATTATAAGGGTCTTCCACCTTGTCCGTTATGCGTCTTTCAGCGTTTCGGTCTTATTGTAATGGGCATTTTCGCACTCTTAGCAGCGATCTTTAATCCGAAACAAAAGTGGGTACAACTTATTTTGTGGATAGGGTCTATGGCTGGTATTTTATGGTCAGCTGGGGTAGCCGCGCGTCATGTCTGGTTGCAGCACTTACCTGCGGATCAAGTGCCGTCATGCGGCCCTGGACTGGACTACTGGCTAGAAGCATTACCTATGAAAGAGGTGCTTAGTCAGGTACTTTCAGGATCGGGTGAATGTGCTGAAATCAGTTGGTCATTTTTGGGATTATCAATTCCTGAGCAAGCGTTAATCTTGTTTAGTCTCTTAGTTTTGGTTAATCTAGTCATTTTAGGGCGCATTACTGTTAAACGCACGCTTTAATGGTTTAAAATTTTTTCAGTGACTTTAAGCAGCTGTTTTTAAGAACAGGCTGTTTAGAAGCTAGCTTAAGTAATATAACTGTATAGCTTAATAATTTAACCATCATCCAAATTATTACAGACAACTTAACATTTAGAGGTTTCATGCACGTTCATATTTTAGGTATTTGTGGCACATTTATGGGTTCACTTGCATTATTAGCACGTGACTTAGGTCATACTGTAACGGGATCAGATGCTGGTATTTATCCGCCCATGTCCACCCAACTTGAGCGTGCAGGGGTCACCATCCAAGAAGGCTATGATGATGACCATTTAAAGCCTGCACCTGATTTGGTCATCGTAGGCAATGCCATGAAGCGTGGTATTGATGCCGTTGAATATATGTTGAATACAGGTCTACCCTACACCTCTGGTCCTCAGTTTTTGGCTGAGCATGTGTTGCAGTATCGTCATGTACTGGCGGTGGCAGGCACCCACGGCAAGACTACAACGACGACGATGCTGGCTTGGGTATTGCATTACTGCGGTATCGATGCTGGGTTTTTGATTGGTGGTGTGCCGCTGGTTGACAGTGAGGATGAAAAGCTAAACCAAGTTTTTGCTCATAGTAGCTATTTAGGTGCTGATAAAGCTAGTCAGGATGAACGCGGCTACTTTGTGATAGAAGCCGACGAATACGATTCTGCCTTTTTTGATAAACGCTCAAAGTTCGTTCATTATCGACCGCGTACAGCTATTTTGAATAACCTAGAATTTGATCACGCCGATATTTTTAAAGACTTAGACGCTATTCAAACTCAATTTCACCATATGATTCGTATGATTCCTAGCGGTGGTCGAATCATCATGCCGGGTCATACTCAAAGCTTAGAGACGACAATAGATAAAGGATGTTGGACTCCTATTTGGCGCACTGAGATTGTAGATACCACACAGGTCTCTAGCGGTTTTGAGGATTGTGCTTGGAAAGCTAAGCTCATTGAAGAAGATGGCAGTCAGTTTATAATTCACTTTCAAGACGCTAACGGTCCCTCTGCCCAAGGTGACGTCAACTGGGGTATGAGTGGACGCCATAATGTAGAAAATGCAATGGTTGCCGTAGCGGCAGCTTATGATATCGGCATTAGTGTTGAAGACGCTTGCGCTGCTTTATCTAAGTTTTCAGGAATAAAGCGACGTATGGAGCTAATTGCTGACTTTGAGCACACCTCAGACAAGCATAACAGCCGAGTTCAAATATTCGATGACTTTGCTCACCATCCTACCGCGATTACTACCACCTTAGATGGCGCTAGAAAAAAACTTAAGTCTGCTAAAATCTGGGCTATTATAGAGCCGCGCAGCAACACTATGAAATTAGGCGTACATAAAGACAATCTAGCGGCGTCTGCTGCACTGGCAGATGAGGTGATTTGGTATGAGCCTGCAGGTCTGGAGTGGGGCCTAAAGCAAGTTATCGATGAGGCTCAAGGCCTTCATAATTATCAGTATGTTATGAACGACACCCAACAAATAATCGATCATATCTGCTCTCAAATTGGTCAAACTGAACAAGATGATGCCATTATTATCATGTCAAATGGCGGGTTCGAGGGGATTCATCAACGTTTGCTAAAACGTTTCGAGCAAAGTTAGTTTAAATATATTCTAAACCTAGCTTTAGTCCATATCGTATAGATTTAAAATAGCCGCTAACCTCATATATAGCGGCTTTTTTATGTTTTTTAGGAATATAAATGCTTTACGTCGATTCATTAGAAAATTATATTAAATGACACATTTAAAGACACTGTTTCTAATATAGAACGCCTTAGATAAACCCCAAAAATGGTCAACAAACCCATAGTATTTTAAGTTTAGTCGCTATAATTTGAGCTTGTATAATTAAGAGTTAAAAAGCCCTCATATTTCAATCAAAACTATTAAAATGTTTATACAGCTAATCTATCAAAAATATTAAAGTATAAACGGTCAAATTCCTAAAAAAAGTCAAAGTATTTACCCCAACTTGCATAGATATTAATAAATCTATACAAACTGTTAACGTTAAACTGTTAAATGTCATCATAGATAGGATGATTCTCACACAGCACATACATGGTTAACAAACCTACCTTAGCGCTCTGTCCCCTTATTGAATAGAATTTCAACTAGTTCGTCTATATAGGACAGCTAACTAGTATCTACTTGCTTTAATAGTTAAGTAATATAAGTATTTAATATATTGCTTAATATGGAGGTTATAATAGTTAATACTAAGAGTTTAAAGATATGTTTTAGAAAACATCAAACGCTTAAGCTTCATTGCTTTAGGTCTATAAGTAGGTTCTATTATGCGAGCTCTATATAGTCTATAAACTTTATATTAAACACAAATTGATTAAGGAGAACATATTATGAATTTTATTTGGATGATTATCATAGGTTTGGTAGCTGGGCTTTTAGCGCGTGCCATTAAACCAGGTAACGACTCGATGGGCTGGATAATGACCATTGTATTGGGTATCGCTGGTGCCCTAATTGGCGGATTCTTAGGTAGTATGCTTGGTATTGATGCAGACGGCGGCTTTATGGGTCTGGCCTTCTCAGTAATAGGGGCTATTATTCTATTATTTATCTATGAAATTATAACTGGTAAACGCAAAGTATAAATTAGAGTATATTTATTTAACTATGATGTATAGTAGATAAATATCTACGACAGATGATTAAAATGACATGGCTTAAGCAATAAATAACGCGAATAGCTAACTCGAATAAATGACTCAAGTAACTAACTAGGCGGACTTATTATTTAAGTCCGCTTTTTATATGTGTTGATGTCTGAACAATATCCACCCTTCGGTATTTTATAAAATTAAAGATCTTTTCTTAAATAATGAGTTATTAAACTATAGTCAAAGAAGTCTAAAATAGTTACAAGGCGACCGAGTGTAAGTACTGCTAGAGTAGGCTTAACGAGGTTAACACTATAAACGTTTAGTAGTTCGCTGACTATAGGTTCTTGTATAATTCGTAATAAATTATTCATCACTCGTAGTGACAACTCATCATTCGCAAACGACAGTACTTTTGTATCGGTCATAAATTTAATTCATAACCAAACTGGCGTATAATAGAGACTGACTCTGCGCTTTAACAGGGCTTGATTTTTGATGTCCGCCCCCTCATCTACTAGCTTATGATTGCAAAGGGCTATTAATAAGCGGGTCAATGACCAACCATATCTTTATAATAAAGCCCTATACTTTCTTATAATTTCTAAAATTTAATTCATTTTTATCTAATAACGTGATCAATTATGGCCATATTACCAATATTAAGTTACCCTGACCCTCGTTTACGAACCATAGCTGAGCCTGTTAAAACCGTCGATGCAGATATTAAACAGCTAATCTCAGATATGGTTGAGACCATGTACGATGCCAAAGGTATTGGACTGGCGGCAACGCAGGTCGATCGTCATATTCAGCTCATCGTTATGGATCTGTCAGAAAATAACGACACCCCACGTGTCTTTATTAACCCTAAAGTCACACCGCTCATCGAAGATAAAAAGCCGTATGAAGAAGGCTGCTTATCTGTACCTGACGTGTATGATTCCGTCGAACGCCCAACCAAAGTTAAAATCGAAGCGCTAGATGTGGAGGGTAATCCTTTTGAAGAGATTGCCGAAGGGTTGTTGGCCGTTTGTATACAGCATGAAATGGATCACTTAAACGGGGTGTTATTTGTAGATTATCTATCACGCTTAAAACAAACACGGGCACGAGACAAAGTGCGTAAAGTGGTAAAGTTAAGAGAAAAACAGCTGGCGTCAACTAAAGCTTAACCTTTTGAACCTGTATAGTTTGAGGCTTCATAGTCATGGTAAAAAATAAAACCTAATTAAGTCTAGTTAAGTTAAGCCCTACTGTTTTTATGTATTTTAAGTTAATACATTAAAACAGTAGGGCTTTTTAATAGCTTAAAACTAGGTAATGTACTGAACAATGTACGCCATCATAATCCCCAAATAATTTCCGAGTACATATCCAATGACCCCGATAGCTAGGCCTGGAAATAACAGAGCCTTGTTTTTAATTCTACTGGTAATCATTGGAATGAACGGTACTGACATCACGGCCGCCGAGCTTGTCACCACAAATGTATCGACATCTATTTTAAATATTTTACACAGTATGCCGTGTATGATTATTGACACAATCAAGGCCATGCTAATATAACTAAACAAACCCCAGTTAAGCGTAGCAACGCCTGATAAGCTTGCCATACTGCCTGAGGTAAAACAAAATACGAGGATAAAAAACATACCCAATGGATAGCTAATGCGTAGTGCTCGAACTTTGGGTATACAAGATAATATCGCCCCAAACGTAGTGAGCATAATGACAGTAAATGCAGATTGCATTGGACCATTTAAAGGTAGGGATGCAAGCAAAGAGATCGCTATACACAGTACTGATAAGCCTAACGCTATTAGCACTGAGCCGAACATTTTCTTATCGACCAATCCTGCATACATAGAGGCTTTATCATTGGATAAATGCATAAAATCGCTGTTTGTCTGATCATGCCTAATCTCTGTTAAAGGCTCTGGTAAAGAATCTTTTAATGTGTTTGGTAAAGAATCTGGTGCAGTATTATGATTAACTGCTTTTGTATTGCGGTCTTGATGTTTGGCAAATTTTGGTAAAAACATTAAGGCTAATGGCTTTAATACGGTCATGACTAATAACAAGTATACAGTTGAAATAAGAATATCGTAGGTCAACACTTCAATAAATAGCGTCTCATCAGCATCAATGGCAGCTTTGACCGCGCCGATATTCTGCCCACCTCCCGTATAGCCTCCTACCGTCATGCCTGCAGCTTGCCATATCAAAGCTACTTGATCTGCAAATATAAGTGACGTAGCGGCTGCTGCAATACACATTGATAAGCACGCCAACAAAAACCCTTTTAAGGCATTGCCTGAGAGTTTGAACGAGGCTGGTATATTGATTGAGAATAACAATAAGGGGATGGCAAGGGCGACGGAAATTTCTGAAACCTGAGTTTTGGCAAACGTTAACGCTGATAAAATTGATGACTCAGCAGGTTGATACAGGTAGGCAAAAAGCAGTCCTGCTGCAAATGCTAAAATAACCACACCTATCTTATCTAACCAAGCAAACTTTTGCGCCAGTAAGATAATCAAAACGGGTATAGAAAATAGTATGACACTAAACAAAGCGAACATTGAAAATCCTTTTTCATTTTATCGCTGATCTGATGGCTTATCTCAGAGAGCTTATCGCTATGAGAAAGTATGAGTGCTTAGGTTGTTTAATATAGTAGCTTCAAAGGCGTGTACCTATGCCCTTAATTATTATCAATCCTATGGCTGAAACTGAGTCGCTAATTACGTATTACGTATTAGAGATTATGTATTAGAGGTCATGTATTAGAGATTATGTATAAAACCCTGATTATTTTAAACCCAGCACATCCTGCATATCATAACGACCTGTAGACTGAGTAACTACCCAAGTCGCTGCTCGTACCGCTCCTGCTGCAAAGGTCATACGCTCGCGGGCGTGATGTTTGATTTCTACCATTTCACCATCGGCTATAAACATGACACTGTGATCCCCTATGATTTCTCCACCGCGAATAGCATGAATACCGATACTGCCTTGTTTACGCTCTCCTGTGTACCCTTCTCGTCCGTACAGCGCCACTTCTTTTAAGTCCTGTCCACGTGCTTCTGCTGCGGCATTGGCCATCATATAAGCAGTGCCTGACGGCGCATCAACTTTATGCTTATGATGGGACTCCACCACTTCAATATCAGCGGTGTCCCCAAATGCTTTGGCCGCCATATCAATAAGCTTTAAAGACACGTTGACGCCGGTTGAGTAGTTGCCGGCATAAACCACTGGGATTTGCCCGCAAGCTTGATCTAATGCTGCTTCTTGCGCCTCACTCAATCCTGTGGTTCCAATCACCATCGCCACATTATGCTTGGCACACAGTTGAGCATTCTGTTCGGTTGAGTCTGGCAGGCTAAAGTCTATTAACACATCCATCTTATCAAGCTGTGATTCTAAATCATCAGACAATGCCACTCCATTTTTCTCAAGCCCGACAAGCTCACCTGCATCAACGCCTATTAAGCTTGAACCCTGACGCTCTATCGCTGCTGATAATGTAGTAGATTTATTGTTATTAACCGCTTCAATGAGCATACGCCCCATACGGCCTCCAGCGCCTATGATACCTACGCTAATTGTCTTAGAGCTCTGCTGTGTCATGGGTTACTCCTTTTATTATTTGATCACTTGGTATTAGGTTTATTAGGTTTAACGGTAATTTTATTTTATACGCCATTAAATTTATACTTGGTTTAATTTATACTTGGTTTAATTTATACTTGGTTTAATTTATACTTGGTTTAATTTATACAGGGTTCAATTCGCACTTAATACTGTCAATATATAGTCAAAGAAGTCTAAGAGGGTTACAAGGCAACCGAGTGCAAGTACTACCGTCGTGGGGCGAGCGAAGTGAACACCTTAACCGCTTAGTAGTTCGCTGGATATAGAACGAATAATTCTATCGAATGATAGCACGATTATATTTGTAGCTATATTAGTAGTTAAATTTGTAAAAAGCTTTTTAGACTAAAAGGGCCTGTAGGTTTCACGTGAAACCTACAGGCCAACATACAAAACTCAACTCTATAAGAACAACTAATTTAGATGCTGCACTGATGGTTCAAACCTAATCGAACAAATCGCTAAGCTTATCAAAGAAAGACTTTTTCTTTGGTGACTGATCATGTTTGCTATCGCCATCCAGAGTGTCTTGGAATTGACGCAGTAAGTCTTTTTGCTCGCGATTAAGATTAACAGGTGTTTCAACCATAATGCGGCAGATAAGATCGCCCTTCATCGTCGTACGCACTGGCGTTACACCTTTGCCACGAACACGTAGTAGCTTGCCACTTTGCGTGCCCTCAGCAATTTTAATCTTAACTTTGCCATCCAAAGTTGGTATTTCAACTTCTTTACCCAGTGCCGCATCGGTAATACTAACCGGAACATCCATATACAAATCAGCACCTTGACGCGTAAATACAGGGTGATCTTTAACCCGCACTTCGACATATAAATCACCGTTTTGAACGCCAGCACCGCCCGCTTCACCTTCACCAGCTAGGCGCACGCGATCACCATCATCAACACCTGCAGGGATTGAGACTTCAAGCGTACGTGATTTTTCTTTTACGCCACTACCATGACAGTCATCACATGGGTTTTTAATCTCTTGACCAGAGCCGCCGCAGTTAGGACAAGTTTGCTGTACTGCAAAAAATCCTTGCTGCATACGTACCTGACCATGCCCACCACACGTGCTACAAGTTTGAACATCGGAGGCATCTTTTGCGCCTTTGCCGTCACACGTCTCACAAGGCGCGGGCGCCGTAAAGCTGATTTCTTTTTTACAGCCACGAACGGCTTCTTCAAGGGTAAGCTCGATCATATAACGTAAGTCAGAACCTCGGCGCTGACGATTTCCACCGCCACGGGCCTGTCCAAAGATATCGCCAAAGTTACCGAATATATCACCAAAGATATCTTGGAAGTTACCCGCACCTGCGCCGCCAAAACCGCCGCCGCCCATACCATTTTCAAAGGCTGCATGCCCCATTCGGTCGTATGCTGAACGTTTGTCCTGATCGCTTAATACTTCATAAGCCATTGACGCTTCTTTAAACTTCTCTTCAGCATCAGGATCATCAGAATTACGGTCTGGATGGTATTTCATTGCCAACTTACGGTAGGCTTTTTTAATTTCACGTTCATCGGCGTTTTTATCTACACCCAATACTTCGTAAAAATCGCGCTTGCTCATGGAGTCTCCTATCAATTTACCCATTACGTTCCACGTGAAACACGACCAATTCAATCAATTCAATTGTAGGTAGCCGGTCATGCAAAGCGTAATAATTGGTACAATAATTCACACTAAGTGCATCATGGTATGAATGTTTCAAAAATTTATTAATACTTTGCAACGTTAATGGTGACAAACACCTCATTTATCAAGCAGGCGTGTTAAAATCGTTGTCATTGACTGCTTATTATTAACCCAAGCTTATTAACCACAGTGTCTACCGTTTATGAAAAAATTCATTGCACTTCTTATTTTAATTGTTATTGTTTTGGCTGCTGTCTTCTTAGGTTCGCCATATTACACGGTCTATCAGCTCAAAAATGCTTATGATGCCCACGACGGTGACGCCGTAACGCAATACATTGATTTTGAGCAATTACAGCCGAATATTCAAAACCAGTTAACCCAGCGATTTGCTACCACATTAACTCAATATCCGTTAGTGGCGCAGTTAGGCGGTGACGCACTGCAACAAACTGCCAATAGCTTTATTCAGCAAGCGACACGTCAAGCCATTAACGCGGACAATGTTAGCAGCTTAATCAACACGCAAGGTCAAGCAAACAAAGCTACCAAAGAGTTTGCTGCTAGCTGGGCGATTGCCTCTAATAAAATTGAATTGCAAAGGTTGATTCAACAGCTGATTGTTCAGCGTGGTGACTTAGACGCTGTGATGAAAAATCAAGTTCAGACTCTTATAAATCAGCAAGCAGATGAGCTTGAGCAGCGCGCTCAAAGTGGTGAAGATAGTCCAAAGCCTGATCTATCGTACTGTGGTATCAATTGCTTTACGGTTTCAGGCAAACTCAAAGGCTACCCTGTCACGGTAGAAATGGCGCGAGAAGGACTTATCGACTGGAAGATTGTGGATGTGGTGTTGCCGTAAAGACTTATTTTTAAGATTGGCACTAGACAATGGATATCTAATATTATGAAACTACTTCATGAGCCTTCTTTGAATTTATGTCTTAAAGTCATATCAGCTACTTTAATTTCGGTGGCGATCAGTAATACAGCACTAAGTATGCAATCGACTCAATCTATAGGGATTGATGCTGTGCATACAAATACAGATTCATATTCAAAGTCACTGCTTGACTGGGATGGTAATAAGATAATTACTAAGGAGAGTGATTATTTATCAATAATGACAGCCAGCCAACGTAACAGCTACCAACTCTTAATTCGAAGGTTTCATCTAAACAATCAAAGAGGGTGCTTTACTTATGTCGTGAACAAGATGTCACCATCTACCCTACCTATCAGATATGAGCTAAGTATCTATGAAAAACATAGTCCTCAATGTGGTGGCGACCCAAACACACAACCACTACGCACTATGTATTATATCGATAAATTTGGTCGTATTTTTAAAAACAATATTGCCGATGCTGTCATAGACTTACAGTATAAATACGGCGAAACTCCAAACATCAACACTGATATCCAGCATATCAATCACCCAACAAACACACTGCTTGAACAGAACGGCATTGAGTTGTCTAAGCTAGAAAAATGGGCGGATGATACTTTTGTCATTTTTTATGTTAACCATATTCCCCAGTCCATTCAAAGCTCTTTATTTAGCTCATTACTTGATGCCAATGGTGGCTGGGATTATATGGTTCGTACCGAATCGGGCGAAGAATACTATATTGAAGGCGATAAACGAAAGGTGATTGATACCGCAAGCTATCTTAATTAGATTCTATCTGTTTAAAGCCCTTAATTTAAGACGTTAGGATACAGCCCTTAGTCAGTTATACCCAAAAACGGTAAAAACCTAGGGTCGTTATAAGTCCCATTAAATGGCATACCATCCTCACGATAAATGGCAGGGGTCGCAGCCACCACCAGTCCTGCGGCCAATTGCTGATTAGTGGCTAGATTATTGGTTGCTCTGCCATCGCAGTAGTTGCTTAATGGCAGCCCATTCATGGCATCATCTAACGCGTGTTTACGCGCCTGATCCGCTTCGCACCATAGCTTACGCATCGGCTCTTTGGACTCAGGATATACTGGGAATCCAATCACCTTCACCGTAATACCTTGACGATTTAGCTTATCCATATCTTTATGCATAATACGGCAATAGGGACAATTGATATCTGTCGCCACGTATATCACTGCCTTTTCATCTGTGGTTGCAGGATAAACAACCAACTCATCTTCATTGAGCTGTGACAAAATATACTGGTTTTTTCTTTGTTCGAAGTCAATATCTAACCCTGCAAACTGACCATTACGAATTAATGAGATTTCACCCTCAGTATTAAAGACGCTCGCCTCTGTGTTGGTTAAAAACGGTGTACCAGCAACCGTAATCCCCCAGATCACACCCGGTACCGAAGTATGATAAAAAGACACATCTGGCGTGATATTTTTGAGTAAGCTTGTATTGTCTAATAATGACGCTCTAAGCTGCTCGCTTACAGGCATGCCGCTCAAGGTTTGACTGGGCGGCTCTTGAGATGGTGTAGATTTTTTAGGGCTTGGGTTAGCTCTTAACTCTCCTTGCAAGATGTATTGACCATCAGCGGTAATATGTAGCGGCAGCTGAGGTTTACCGCCTTGAGCACCTTGCGTTTGAACCAAAGTAATTTGATACATTGAAGGTAATTTGGAGGGCGCGATAGATTTAATGGGTGCCGTCATACCTGCACGGTTTAAGATGTCTTTGATGCGCTGTTTTTGTTGCTCAGTAGGTGCTGCTAATTGGGACGCTATTGAATTGTTGCTGGCTGCTGTTATCTTGTCATAGGCGTTATTAAATATCTCAAGATTGGCCTGTGCAGGAGACATGATTACAAATGGAGAGATGGTCATCGATATGGCTAATGGTAAAGATAACAATGGTAGAGAAAACTTTTTTTGAATTGATCCATTTTTTGTTTGCGATATCTGTCTCATATATGCACCTACAAAGTCGTAATAATAGAATTAAAAATAATATAAGTATCGATATAATATCGTATATGTTTTGCACAGATGACTCAATTCGTTACTTTTTGTTAGACGCATTTTGAATCAATACAGCATTCTTATTCTAAATACGATATCAGATAAAAGGACGCTTAACGCGTCCAGTATATTTATTTCATTAAAAGTCATTAACCTTATAAGTCATTATTCCTAAAAGCTATTAAGCTTAAAAACTATTAACCTCTTCTTCGGTTAAGAAACGGCTCTCACCTTTTTCCAGACCCTCAAGCGTCACATCACCAATGCTGGCACGATGCAGCGCAACAACCTTATTGCCAAAATAACCCATCATACGTTTTACTTGATGATATTTGCCTTCGGTAAGCGTTAAGCGTGCATGAGTATCATCAATAAACTTAAGCTTAGCAGGCTTAGTTGGCTCATAATCACCATCTAGCAAGATACCTTGTGCTACTTTTTTGACCGCATGGGCTTGTTCTTCTTCACTCATCGGGTCAGCGAGCGTCATCTCATATACTTTGGCATGTTGATGACGAGGGCTGGTCACGCGGTGTAACCAACCACCATCATCACTTAAAATTAGTGCGCCCGTGGTATCGACATCCAAACGCCCAGCGATACGTAAGCTACTGAGCTCAGGCACGGCGATAAGCTCGGTCACAATCGGATACTCTTTTGGCTTTAAAGTACACTCGAAACCCTCTGGCTTATACAGTAAGACGTAGCGGCTGCCGGTTGCGACAGACAATGGCTCACCCAGCCACATGACCTCGTCATTGAGCACATCGACATGAACACTGCCATCTTTTACGACCTCGTCATTGACCGTGATTTCACTGGCATGAAGTGATTTTTTGGCTTCTTTACGCGACAGTTCGGTCGCTTTGCTTATAAATTTGTCTAAACGCATTTATGGTATCCTCTAAGTTGTAACTAATATTGTCTTGAATTAGGGTGTGCTAATAAGATGTAATAAGGGTTACCAGTTTATCATACCTAATAAAACCAAATACTATGAGCTATCAAACCTTAGCCCAACCGGTAACGGCTAGACTTGAAATTAAAAAGTCGGAATTTATTACTTATGCTTATCCCGTACACAGTCGTGAAAAGGCAATGTTTCACGTGGAACAGCTGCGTGAGAAATATCCTGACGCTCGCCACCACTGCTGGGCGTATATTATTGGTGACCCAGATAACACCACCAGTGCAGGCTTCGATGATGACGGTGAGCCCGGTGGTACGGCAGGTCGCCCTATCTTAAATGTGCTACAACACAAAAGCATCGGTAACGTGATTGTGATTGTGGTGCGCTACTTTGGTGGTATCAAGCTCGGTGCAGGTGGATTGACACGAGCTTATGCAGGCTCGGCTCAAGCAGCTGTCGATGAGATGACGCTCACCCCTTATGTACCTATGACACAAGTGATTATTAAAGCGGATTTTGCTAATGAGTCACAGGTACGCTATGTGGTAGAAGATATGGGGGGTGAGGTTATTAGCGTTGACTACAGCAGAGCAGTCACACTGTCAGTGCGATTGGCTGAGTCAGCTATAGCGAAACTGGAAGATAGGCTGAGCATATATGGGCAAATTATCTCAGCCTAACCTAAACAACGACTGATAAATCTTGACAAAACAGAATAACCCTTATAGGTTGAGTAACAGAACCTAGTATATCAAATACGTTGATGTATTTTTGTAGGTAGGATAGAAGATGACGTCCACACGGTCTCAACTGAAAATACCGCCACAAATAAAAAGACAAACTTTTGATTTTGAAGCTTTTTAATCCCCTATAAAGGTTATAGATTCTCATTATTTTTTAAATTTCGGAGTAAACAATGAAATCGTCCCATTTATTATATATGGCGATTATTTCTACTATGAGTTTGGCAAGCTGTCAAACCTCAAAGAACCTATTAAACGGTTTTGCAGGAGGTAATATGAGTGTTGCTCAACTGCCTGAAACCAGTTCAAGTAGAATTCAGTTTGTTATTAATGATTGGTATGGCATGTTTATAGGGTCACCCAACTCTGCAAAGAATAAGGTTGATGGCAAAAGCCAAGGGGTGGTTGCCACTAGACATATTAACCCACTTTTTAGTAAAGAGGACAAACAAAAAATTGGTTCAAGCGATTTAGGTATGCTAAAACCAAACGCTAATGGTAAAAATAAACCAGTGAGTGTGATCGAACGATTTGTTAACCCTAATGAACAGATCCATATCAAATACTCAATGGGTAATAACAACGGTAATACTCAGACAAATTGTAATGTGAGCGGTCAGTTTACCCCTCATGCAAACACTGATTATCGTATTACTGGTGGTTCAAGCAATGAAAGGTGCTACATCCTTTTAGAAAAATTCATAAAAGGTGATGATGGTCAAACTCATCTTACCTCTATTAAATTCGATTAAACCTATAAGGTTAATGTATTTTCCGATAAATTACTTATTAGTCTGATATATCCAAAAGTTATTTCAGGTACACGGAATAGTGTAGATGTGCCTTATTTAGTAAAGAGATATAATTAGAGGTGTTTTGATGTGCAATCAAACCTAAACCAATCAAAAATTTAATATTTATTATGATAAGTTCTCATAAATCCTTTAAAAGAAATTTTAATCAACCCCTATTCAACCCGCCTATATGGTTAAGAAACCCGCATTTACAGACCATATTGCCTAAATTTATTATGCCTGAGTCGCCGCCTTATCGACGCGAATTAATATTTGATTCGCTGGACGAAAGTAAGGTTGCCTATGATTTTTGGGACGGCGCAGACGTTTATAAAGGACAGGCTAAGGATAAAGATGCTCGAGACAGAGAACTTGCTAAAAAAGAACCTAATATCGACTCAAATACAAACCTATCAGATAGGATAAACACGCCTTTGGTGGTGCTGTTCCACGGTATGGAAGGTAGTAGCCAAAGCCACTATGCCCGAACACTGGCTCATTACGTGCATAATCAAGGTTGGCATTTTGTCGTAGTACATACTCGAAGTTGTGGCGGCGTGGCTGTAAAAGGAGAGCGTCTTTATAGTGCAGGCGATACCCCAGAGGTGCATCATTCCTTGCAACAATTGGCAGCGCGTTACACAACCATCTATTGTGTGGGCGTTTCACTTGGTGGTAATACGCTTGCTAAATATATGGGTGAATATGGCGATCAAGCCCTATGCCAAGCGGCCGCCATTTTTTCAGCGCCCTTGGATTTATCCTCTGCTACCACCGCTATGGAGAATTTTTTTGGTCGTAAAATTTATACCCCTTATTTGCTCAACCCTATCGCAACCAAAGCACTTCAATTAACGCTAAGCGAGGCGCAAATACAAGCGATTAAGACCAGTCGTAATATTGGTGAATTTGATAGCGTGTTTACCGCACCCTGCTATGGCTATCGTTCAGAAAATGATTATTATCACCAAGCATCCGCTATGCCGTATTTGCATCAAATCACCAAACCGACACTGATTGTGATTGCCAAAGATGATCCCTTTTTAGGAGTGCTACCTTCTCAAGGGGACGTATCAGAACACGTGGCACTATATACTCCTGAGTATGGTGGACATATTGGTTTTTTGCGTTGGAAGAATAAGCAACTTGATGCCAATTGGGCGCCTGAAACCGCCTTGCGCTTTTTTAGATCGGTTTAGGAACAATACCCAGTCATATGTACACTTTCAATAGGTTTAATACCATGCAAAAAACAGAACCTTCTCAAGAAACAGGCGCATCAAACACGCCATCGAAACCGTTTAACGCTACTAAGTTTAACCCTACTCCCTTTAACCCTCCCTTTTGGCTTAGCAATCCGCATCTGCAAACCATATTACCTAAGTTTTTTGCGCCAAAAACACCTCCTTATAGACGAGAGGTTAAACGCGACTCGTTAGATGAGAGCGATGTCGCATACGACTTTTACGATGCACATCTTGTCACTATTAACAATCTTGACACCACTAATAGGGAAAACAATAGCAATGCACAACGTGAAGACACACCGCTTGTCGTGCTGTTTCACGGTATGGAAGGCAGTAGCGACAGTCATTATGCACGGGCGCTTGCCCATCATATACATAATGAAGGTTGGCACTTTGTGGTGGCACACTTTAGAAGCTGTGGCGGTATTCCTGCTAGCGGCCGCGTATTTTATAATGCAGGCGATACCAGCGAGGTGCATCATATGCTGCAAACGCTTGAACCGCACTATAAGACCATCTATGGTGTTGGGGTGTCGCTTGGCGGTAATGCCCTAGCAAAATACATGGGAGAATACGGTGATGATGCCATCTGTCAGGCGGCAGCGGTTGTTTCAGCGCCCGTTGATATGTCATCAGCAGCCATGAATATGCGCCGCTTTTTGGGACAAAAGATTTATACGCCCTATTTGCTTAATCCCATTATCAAAAAAGCCCTTGCTAATGAGATAAGTGATAAAGAAATTGCGGCAATCAAAGATGTGGAACATATCAGCGACTTTGACCATATCTTTACCGCGCCAAGGCATGGGTATCGCTCCAATAACGATTATTATCGACGTGCCTCAGCCCTTCCCTACCTACTAGATGTAACGCAGCCACTTTTACTTATTAGTGCCAAAGACGACCCCTTTATCGGCTTTACTGCCACGCCGCAAGATGTCTCACCAGCGGTGACGCTTATTGATACTGAGCATGGGGGTCATATCGGCTATCTGCGTTATCGCTCTGAGCTAAAAAAGTTTGATATCAATTGGCTACCAGAAACCATTAGCGCTTATTTTAAGTCTGTTGGTATCGATAAGAGTGAAGGTTTAGGGTCTGTATAGAGTAATTGTTAGGGGTATGTCTACTTTTTTTATGCCCAGTTATATTCTTATTACATTATTAATGACGGCTTAGACACGTCTAATACTTTGAAAGTCTATCCAAAATAAGCATAATCGGAACTTTAACCCTGTTGCGAAATGGAATTCTTATGTATCCTTTTTATCGTTATACCAAAACTATTATTAAAGCGATTGCCGCTACTAAAAAAAGTGAGACCATTGATCTTGAAGACACGGCAGAGATTCAGATTCGGTGTAGTCTCACCGATATTGATAACTTTATTGAGATGAATAATGGGCGGGTGCTCACGTTATACGATTTTGGTCGTACTGACTTTGCTATTCGCTCTGGACTGGGTAAAAAGTTACTTGAAAAACGGTGGGGTTTGGTGGTTGCAGGTAGCACCATTCAATATCGCAAACGTATTCGTCCGTTTGATCTGGTCACGATTAAGACGCACATTGCTGCTATTGATGAGCGCTGGGTCTATATGGAACAATCTATGTGGGTGAAGGGTAAACCGTGCTCAACCGCTTTATTGCGTACTGGTGTGACCAAGGGCGGAAAGGTGATAGAAACTCAAGAGATCTTAGACGCGCTGGGTCAATCTGATTTAAAATTGCCTGCAACGGGATATGTGGCGGAATGGATTGAGAGTGAAAAGGATAGACCGTGGCCGCCTAAAGGTTAGGGTAATTAAACTATATTTCAGTGGGTTATAATCAAACATACTTTATAGTATGCAGAATGTGTAGCGTGTGATTTAGCAAGGTGAAACCCACGGTTCAGGATCTATAAGTTTATCCTTGGGTTTGACCTTGCTATTCATTGACTTTTTATAAGATACCTAAATAGGTTACTGTTAAATATACCCTTACAAGCAAGTCGTAACTTGCTATTTTTTAGGTTAATATTTAGCTAAATAAACTTCTGACACATCTATACCTCAAACTATCACCACCTCACAAGCCCTACTCTCAACTTTTGACAATTTATGACATAAGTTTTGTTGTAATAGCTCTAACGTATCGTCAGACAACTTTCCTTCAATAATGACCTTAATACAGTCGTCACTAGTTTTATAACCTACTTTAATATCCTCAATAAACAATATCGTATCGTAAGTGTCTGTCATATCCAACTTCATATCGATAGTTTCATGAGCAATTGGCGGTATTAATAATCGATGGTAATTGTCTAAATTAGGAGGTTTGTTATTCTTCTCCTAAATTATTTGAGTATATTCTTTAATTTACTTATTAATACGTGCATTAAAACCTTTATCTTGTTTTTTTTATCCATATTTAAATAGTCATCGAGCTGTTTGTATTCCCAAAGGCTCAGCTCATCATTATCTTGACGTTTTACATAAAAGCGTTGCCATCTTTTATCACGATGAGTGATATTTTTCCAAATCAATGTGTTTAGGTTTAACTCCCAAGTATCAATATTGTCCAGCAAGGGTGAAACATCATTAGTGATTACCTGTCCACCCGTTACCACAATACGATTGTTTTTTAACAAAGCGCAATGTTTATGAACCCAGCCCATGCTGTTACGTGTTGCCAGTTGTTCCATTTTAAAACTCTGGGCATTCAATTTATAAACTGGTGTATGACCGTGTTGACGCTTATTAAGATACCCAATTGAGCCAATAATAATAATGTGCTCCCCCTCTTGATCATTGATTAGCGTAGCGCTATGAAAGTCGGTAGGCGGAAAATTGGACTTGGGGTAACTGTAGACATTAATCGTACCATTCGGATGAACCACTGTCACATCGTTATAAATACAAAAATCGGGATCATAGAAATCTTCATACTCGCCACCAATATAGACGATACGTCCATCACTGAGCACCGTTTTACTTTGTCCCATACGCTGAAAGCACCATATGGCGGGTGTATTTTGTTTATCTTTATACGTATTGTTTTGGGAGGCTTCATTAAAGTCTAGGTCAATAATATTCTGCTTAATATCCCATGCAGATAAGTTGTGTTTGATAACCCATGTATAAAAAGGATTACTAATATCCGTGGGATTAGCACTACCAAACAATTGATGTTTATACGTTTGATAAGCCCTTAAGAATTTCTCTAACGCATCCGCATTAGTAGGATTTAAAAAGACTTGTATATCGCCATAAATGCGTCGTTGCTTGGTATGCCTTTCCTGCAATGTTATAGATGAAGGCGGTACTTTATAGGGAGACTTTGGACAAATATAGGGTGACAGTACAAAGTTTGAGGTACTAATATTGAAAAGATAGGGGTTCAATTTACTAGCGATTGTAGAATATGTTAATTGTCGATAAGGGCGAAAAGAAGAGCGGATAGTTAAAAAAGGAGTCAGTAAAGATAATGAACGGTTTAATTGATAAAAGGTATGAGTCATATTAAGCTGTCGTAGCATGACGACAGGCAGGGAGTCAGATAAATGATTAAAACAAAAAATGTAATATGATTTTCATCAAGATAAAATCAATATACACTATTATCTTAGCAGATAGCATGTGTAAAAACGATAATTATTAAAAACATAACATTCTCAAATCACGCAAGGCACTATAACCATCAGCTTGATATGGTCAATCTAATTTAAAATGGTTATATCATTTACCTTGCTTGAGTTATCACTTATATAACTGCGCTTGATTGCTTTATAACAGAATTAAATTATCTACAAATCCCACCCCAACCCTCCCTTTAAAAAGGGAGGGAGCTAAGCGTTAACTCTCCTTTTGAAAAAAGGCAGGGTGCTAAATCTCAAAAGCCTACCCCGTATTACGCAGCCCCGCCGCCAATGCATTGATACTGCGAATCAGTGGGTCTTCTACCGCAAGCTCGTCTTTAGATTCATCAGATTCCCCCGCTTGACGCAACCGTTTTAACAGCTCAATTTGAATATAGTTCATCGGGTCAAGGTAGGCATTGCGCCACTCAAGCGTGGATGCCAAGTCCTGTTGACTGGCAAGCAAGGAGTCCTGTTGCAGCAGCGAGTTTAAACCATCGTGGGTTAGGGTATGCTCATCAATGACTGCACTCATTATCTTGTCACGCAGCTGCTCATCATCGCAAAGTTGACTATACGCCTGTGCAATGCTCATTTCAGATTTAGAAAACGCCATTTCGATATTGCTAATAAATGACTTAAAAAACGGCCAATCTGTATTCATCTCCCTCATCAAGTCTTCATCTGCTTTGACTGCAGCAAGCGCACTGCCGACACCGTACCAAGCAGGTAGGGTAAAGCGAGCGAGTGACCAACCAAACACCCAAGGAATTGCTCGAATCGTTGATTTGCTCGGTAAGCCTTTTTTACGATGGGCAGGGCGTGAGCCAATATTTAAAAGCGAAATCTCTTGTACGGGCGTGGCCTGTGAGTAAAATTGATAAAAGCCCTCGGTGTTATCCGTCAGTTTGCGGTAGCTCGCTTCACCTGCCTCTGCTAAACGGCTAAATAGCGCCTCATAATCGGGCAAGGCTTTGGGCTGCTCAACAAAACGCGACGAGCTGGCTTTGATAGCGCCAGTGATACCCATCGTCAGCTCATAGACAGCGGTATCGGTGTTGGCGTATTTGGCATAGAGCACCTCGCCTTGTTCGGTGATTTTTATCTCACCATCAAGCGTGCCTGCAGGCTGCGCCGCTATCGCCTGATGCGTCGACCCACCACCACGGCTAACTGAACCACCACGCCCATGGAACAGACGGGTTTTGATACCGTATTTTTCGGCTATCGCTTTGATGGTCTGCTGGGCGCTATACAATTGCCACGCTGAGGTGATAATGCCACCATCTTTGGACGAATCCGAATAACCCAGCATAATCTCCTGCATGTCACCACTGGCTTTGAGCAAGTTGCGATAGTATTTATTATCTAACAGCGCAGGCAAGATTTTATCGATGTTTTTAAGGTCGTTAATGGTCTCAAACAACGGCGCAACTGGTAGCGCTGCAAACGCTTGACCGCTCTCGTCTACACCTGATAATCCTGCAAAACGCATTAGCAGCAGCACTTCTAACAATTGGCTGGCGTTGTTGGTCATCGATATCACATAGCTGCCAAATGCCCCCTCACCTGCCAGCTTGCGTAGCTTGGCAATAGAGTTCATCAAGGCGAGCTGCTCACGGGTTTTATCGCTGAGCGACTCGGCAAAAATGAGCGGTGTGCCGTCATGTTCCAGCAGCTTAGTTAGCCACTCTAAACGCTCGCTTTCACTTAAAGCCGTATAGTCTGGCAAATTGGTCGCGTGCGCAAAAATACGGGCAATAACTTCACCGTGATAGCCCGAATCTTGACGGATATCCAAAGCCGCCAAATGGAAACCACAGGTCTTGACCAAGCGAATCATATCACGCAGTAGACCGTTTGCTTGCGCCTTGTCGTGCGCCTTAACGCTTTGACGTATAATACGCAAATCTTCCAATAAGTCCTGCGGATTGGCATAAGCATCGAGCTTGGCAATACCGTCCTCACCTTTACTTTGTATCAAGCGATTGGTCGCCTCTATCTTGGCAAGAATAATCGACAACAAACGGCGATACGGCTCGTGATTGTAGTCATCAGGATTGTAGATGAATATTTCCTCATCGAGCTCGGCATACGCCTTAATTTTTGCATACACCGCTGGCGCAATCTCGACAATGGTATCGCTATGAATCAACTGCCGACGCAGTTTTTTAAGCAGCACTCGATAATGACGCAGCACGGTATCGGCATGCATCAAAATCGACAGCTCAGTGGTCTCATGAGTGACAAACGGGTTGCCATCTCTATCGCCCCCAATCCACGAGCCAAAGTTTAAAAAGTCAGGAATCGGGTAGTCTGCCAACTCAGGATACACCTCACCGATAGCATTGGTGATATTGCGATACACTTGCGGAATTGCCTCAAACAAACTGGCATTGAAATAATGCAAGCCATTATTAATCTCATCAAACACCAAGGGCTTACGCGTTCGCACTTCATCTGATGACCATAATAAATCAATGGTTTGTGCCGTTTGTTGTTTGGCTTGCGCAAAGGCGGTGCTGTCCTCAGGCAAAGTATTTAAATCATGACTGTGACTATACAGCGTTTGCAACATATTCATGGTAGTACGGCGACGTGCTTCGGTCGGATGCGCCGTAAACACCGGGATGTATTTTAGATTATCAATCAACTCTTTAATTTGCTCGGGGGCAACATGACGCTCACGGCACTCAAGTAAAGTGCGCTTAAACGAGCCTTCCCACTTCTGATTCGACTGCTCTCGCAACAGGTTTCTTTGCTGACGCAGGTAGTTCTCTTCGGTAAGATTTGCCAAAAAGAAGTAGATTGAGAATGCCCGAATAACCACTTTTAAAGTTTGGTTGTCCAACGAGGCAATCAGGTCAATCAGCTGCTGTTTTTTTTCTGGATTGGGGTCACGGCGCTCAGCAATAAAGCCTTTGCGGAGGGTTTCGATGGTTTGTACTGTATCCTCGCCAACTTGACGAGTGATGGTATCGCCCAATAGGGTGCCAAGCAAGCGTACACGGTCACGCAGTAAGGTGTTTTGCGAGGAGGAAGATGGCGTAGTAAGCGATGAAGACGGTGTTGGGGCGGGCGTTATCGGGACTGCAGGCATAGTGATTTCCTTATCTGATTATTGTGGACTAAAGCATGGCGCTGAGCTATAGCGTCTATGACTCTAAATTACCACAATCAACGAAAGGAGGTGTAGGGGGCTTTTGCAACAGTATATAAACGTGGCGCTTATAGCTGGTTGTGTTGCTAATGGTATTTCTTGTCTCTGCAAAGCTTGGTGTAGCTAGCTATGTTGAAACGACTCTGATTTGAAATGATATCCCATACTGTACACTTCTCGAAATAATGATAAGTTATTGTGATAGAAAACCACAAATTGAAGACCTATGTATATCCCTAGAAAGCTCGAATATCGGAAAGAAAATAATGAAGGAGAGATGGTATCGGAAACAATTAAGGATACTCAATTGTTAGAAACTGCTCAGTCTCAACCTGTTGTTGTGCTTGCAGAATCAGGGATGAGAAAGACTTCATTGATGGAGAGAATTAAAAATATATCTTCTGATGAAATAGAGTTTTTAACTGCATCAGAATTGGTAAAAAAATCAATTAAAAGACTCGATGTTGACGCTGGTAAAGTTTTACTAATTGATGCATTTGATGAGATTTCTTCTGCGACAGACAATAGTGGTATTGTATTGATGAATAATATGAAGAGGGTATTAATGTTTTTGTGATGGACTTATCAATTTGAACCAAATTTCAAAATTTCTCGTAGCCCTCAGAATCCAAAAAATATAAATAGCTTACTATAATCTTTATTTAAACCAGCCACTTATACAGTCAGATCTACACGCCATAAACAGAACTCGCCAAATCTGTTTTTTTACCTCACCGCCTACATCTATACCCGCATCAGTCACAACAAACTCACCATCTTTTTTCAAATACTCTCATTTAAAATTTAACATCTTTGATGCTAGGCGCTAACGCTTCCTTGAAGGTGTGGTTTAGCCCCGATTGCAGCGGATATACTGCTTAGCTTATCGAGTTGCAGTGGCTTGCTTTGGGGCGGCGCACGAAGTAAGCGACGCGCCAACGCCTAGCCACTGCCTCGATGCGCTAGGCAGATAGCAGCGTAAAGATACCATCTTATATGTCAACTCAAATTACTATCAAATAGCAACTTGAGGTTTGTATTTGCTTTGGTGCTTTATCACACCATAGCAAATCTGTAATAACTTTCTCATACCTGCAATCAAAGCCACTTTTTTGCATTTTCCTCTCTTCAGCAGTCGCTCATATAGTTGCTTAACATCAGGATTGCAACTAATTGCAGATAAAGCACACATAAACAACTTCGATCGTAGGTTGCCATCCCCTTTTTTACTAATACGGCTTTTTCCTTTAAAGATTCCTGACTGTATATGTATAGGGGTTAATCCAACAAATGAGGCACATTGCGAAGCATCCTTAAAATCCTTAGATAGGAGTAGCGACAATACATTCGGTGCGACTGTCTTACCTATGCTTGGAATGCTAACTAGGTTGATAGCCTAACTTTAAGTCAGGATGATTACCTATGTGTTTATCTATTTTGGCTTGGATGATATCTATTTGTTCGTTATAAGTGTCTATCACTTGTTTTATAGACTGGGCGATATCGTTGTCATAGCTTTTTCTAGATTCAACTTTTTCTAGACGGTTGCTTTCTCGCTTTTTATCAGCCTTGAGCGTGTCTAAACGGTCTAGCAGATACTTGAGCTTTCTCACGTGCTCAGGTTCTGGCTGCCATGCTTTAGGGTGCCTTGTATAGGCGTATTGCGCGAGTACGTACGCGTCTTGTTTGTCGGTTTTGTGATGACTGCCGATGGCACCTGCAAATTGTTTGGCATATGCCGGATTAATAACGGATACTGTGTAGCCTTTACTGTGTAGATCATAGGCTAGGTTCTCATAGTATATGCCTGTGGCTTCCATGATGATAAGACATTCATCCGGTTTCTTGTTTGTGCTTTGCTTAGCTAGCCATTTGGTAAAGATTGCAAAGCCTTTTTCGTCATTAGTAAAGGTTTTGCTGTGGGCTTTGTTTTTAACTTTTTTACCTTCTTGGTTTAGCCATGTTGCGTCAAATTTAGCTTTGGATATGTCAATTCCAACGTATACTTGATAGGTCATTTCTTTGCATTTCCCTTGTGAATACAGTGTCTCTTAGTTTTATTTTCTAAGGCACTTTGATACCATTCAATCTAAAGAAATACAGGTAGAGGGCTTTATCTTTGCGTCGAGCTCTTTGGCTATAGCGGGATCACTAGCTCACTCTACCTGCTACCATAGCTAAGGTTAACACTTATCTATGGCTTTTTTAACATACAAGC
>NZ_JBXYJG010000040.1:0-4773 GCF_057396255.1 Psychrobacter sp. CX21
GGTAATCCTCCCAAAAAATAATAACACCTAAAAGTAGAAACTAACTGCTAAAATACTAGCAGGAGATTTCGACATGAAAAAATCAAGATTTACCGACACACAGATTGTTAACATACTCAAACAAGCAGAACAAGGCGTACCCGTCAGTGACATATTACGTGAACACAATATAAGTCAGAGCACCTTCTATAAATGGAGGAGCAAATACGGTGGTATGGATGCCTCACTCATTACCCGTCTTAAAGAATTAGAAGCTGAGAACGCTCGCTTAAAGAAGATGTACGCTGAAGAGCGTCTAAAATCAGACATCTTACAGGATGCCATGTCAAAAAAGTGGTAGCGCCGTCTAGGCGCAAAGAGCTTGCTGAGCATTACATCAAAGCCAGAGCCATTAGCGTACGCTTGGCCTGTCTGATCTTTAACATCAGCATAACCTGCTATTACTATCAGCCAAAGACAGCGGATGATAATGAGCAAATAGCCAAGCTGTTGATTAATCTGACAAACGACCATAAAAACTGGGGCTTTAAGCTATGCTTTCTATACTTAAGAAATGTACTCAGACTACCTTACAACCATAAGCGTGTTTATCGTATCTACCGTGAGCTTGAATTAAACTTAAGAATAAAGCCTAAACGCCGTATTAAGCGAGACAAACCACAAAAGCTTGCTGTACCAACTCATATCAATCAAAGCTGGAGCATGGACTTTATGCACGATGCTTTAACCGATGGTAGAGCCATTAGACTCTTTAACGTCATTGATGACTTTAATCGTGAAGCATTAACCATAGAGGTCGACTTCTCACTACCAGCTCAAAGAGTCATACGCAGTTTAAATCAGCTAATAGAATGCCGTGGCAAACCTGATCAAATCAGGTGTGATAATGGCCCTGAATATATCAGCAATGATTTAAAAGACTGGGCAACTGAGCAAGGTATTGTTATCGAATACATTGAGCCTGGCAATCCTCAGCAAAATGCTTATGTAGAGCGCTTTAATAAAACAGTTCGTTATGATTGGCTTAATCAGGAGTTGTTTAATAGTTTAGAGCAAGTGAGACAGCAGGCTGAGGCTTGGCTCAATCACTATAATAACGAGAGACCCAATATGGGTAATGGTGGCTTTACGCCGATTCAGAAACTTAATATGGCAGCTTAGTTCTACTTATTTAGTGTTTTAAATATGGGGGTATTTCCCATCAAATAGTACGACGCATGGCTAAATTGTCTAAAATAGTCTCAGCATCACTCCAACGAGTAGATGAATTCTTAGCACCTAATAAGACGATAATAGCAGGACGATTATTCACACGCGTTTCCATAACAACGCATTTACCCGCTTCATTAATAAACCCAGTTTTAGATATACCTATAGGATAATTACCATCCCGAACCAAATAACTTGTATTGCGAGCAGGATAGCTGCGATTGCCAGCTGAGTAATTAGCAACAAAGAAATTATAATTTTTAGTTGTTGAGAAACGGCGAATAACTTCGTATTGACCCGCAGCTGTCACCATTTTTACCAAATCGGCAGGGGAAGCTACGTTACGTTTATCTAAACCTGTAGGATCACCAAAGAAAGCACTGTTCATACCTAGTGAACGAGCTTTAGCATTCATAGCGCGCATAAAGGCATCATAACCACCAGGATAATGCCTCGCTAAAGTTTTAGCAGCAGGATTTTCAGACTTCATTAAAGTCATTAATAATAACTCTGCACGGTTCATACGGTCACCCGCTTTTAAACGAGAACTGGCACGCTTTGGACCTACAAAGTCAATAGGATCAAGTTTGATTTCTTCTCTCATATCTTGACCTGCATCAAGCACTACCATAGCCGTCATAAGCTTAGTAATGGATGCAATGGGACGCGCAATATTAGCATTTTTTTCATACAAAGGTAATCCAGTTTCTACATCCATTACAATAACGCCGCGCGAACCTGTGGAGATAGGAAGACTGTATGAATAATTGAAATTTGAACCGTATGAATTATTAGAAGGGGTATTAAAGTTTAAACTACCATTATCTATTCTTCTGACACCACTATTAGTGTTCGAATACATAATGTTTCGCGCCTCTGACAGGCCACCTGCATTGCCCCAACTAATTTTAGCGGTACCAGGCTCAGAAATAGTAAGAGCTGCGGTAGAAGCAGTACTAGCGGTCCCAAGACCTAACGCGATGCAGACGAAAATATGTGATTTCTTTAAAGGCTTAGTGATTTTCATAATCATCCCATTTGGTCAAAAGGTAGTTATAATTAAAAACAATAAAAGTATAGATATTAATTTAAAAAAACAGATAAAGAATAAACCTAAAGTTTACGACTATCTAAATCTTTATGACTATCTAGATTATTACAACAATATCTTTAATGCATTTAATAAAAAAAACATAATAAGATTGTACAAGTTTTAATACAGTATAATAATCGAATTCTAATCTTATAGTTATATTAATTTGATAAAGTTATTAATTAAAAACAGATATGTCATTATCAAAACAATCAAACACTAATTTGATTCACAAGTGTTTAAAATTAAAATATTTACTATGATATAGTTTGTTATATTTATGATATCACCATTTATATTTCAGGTTAAGAACTAAATGAATGGTTTAGCACCTCCTTAAGTTGTTTTGTCAATTTAAAACAAAGTATTTACGATGTAGCAACATTTATTTATATAAATATAAAATCAGTTAAAAACAGTTTAAATCACTTAGGATAGATTTACATGATAAAAGTTTTAGTGGTTGATGATCATGATTTAGTAAGAATGGGTATTAGTCGGATGCTTGCTGATGACAATTATATAGAGGTTATTGGCGAAGCTGACAGTGGAGAAAGCGCTATTCAGATGGTCAAATCTATGTCTCCTGATGTGGTATTGCTTGATGTAAATATGCCCAATATAGGCGGTGTTGAAACAACTAAAAGGCTTAGACAGTTTGATAATAATGTTAAAATATTGGCAGTTAGTAGTGTCTCAACACAGCCCTATCCTTCTATGTTATTAAAAGCTGGCGTGAACGGTTACATAACCAAAGGCACACCACTTGATGAAATGATTAGAGCCATTAAAAAGATTTATAAGGGGAATAAATACTTTAGTAGTGATGTTGCTGAACAATTAGCGGATATGCTACTAACGGATAGTGAAGAATCACCTTTTGATAGATTAAGCGAACGTGAAAAACAAGTTGCTATGATGGTAGTCAATTGCCAAAGTCCTCAGCAAATTGCCGACCAATTGTTCGTCAGTGTTAAAACAGTTAATACGTATAGATATCGCATATTTGAAAAAGTTGGTGTCGATAGTGATGTGAAGTTAACCCATTTAGCCATGCGACACGGATTGATAGCTCCGTAACTTTAATAGCTTAATAGCTTTATATTGATAGCCTATAAACTTTAAGTACTTCATAAAAGTAGTAACGCCTAGCCTTAATTGCTTTTAGGAGCCCATCCTGAATTCTGTGTAACTGCAATTTAGATTAAATGCTTACTAACACGCTCATCGAACATAATCATAAATCGATTAAGAGCAGACGTCCAGTTACGGATGGGCATCGACCACTTTTTAGACGCCTGCTGAGTCGCTAGATAAACAACCTTTAACGCCGCTTGATCAGATGGGAATATCTTACGCTTATTCACAGCGGTACGAATCACGCTATTTAATGACTCGATAGCATTGGTCGTATAAATGGCTTTTCTAATGTCTTTCGGGTAATCAAAGAACACGGTTAAGCCCTCCCAATTATTGCGCCAAGAGGTAACCACATGCGGGTATTTATCGCCCCAGATCTCATTAAACTGCTCAAGGCTAGCCTCTGCCAGCTCAAGCGTATCAGCACCATAAACCGCCTTTAAACCAGCCGCTACTTTTTTTCTATCTTTCCATGGTACAAACTTCATAGAGTAACGTACCATATGCACAATACATAGCTGAACCTGTGTGTTTGGATATACCGTATTAATTGCCTCGCTAAAGCCTTTTAAACCATCCACACAGGCAATAAGAATATCTTGAACCCCACGGTTTTGTAGTTCAGTGAGAATACCTAGCCAGAACTTAGCGCCTTCATTCTCCGATAGCCACATACCCAGTAGCTCCTTTTTGCCCTCAAGATTGACGCCTAAGGCCAGATAGATGGCTTTATTAATGATTTGCTTGTCTTGACGTACTTTAACGACAATGCAGTCTAAATATACGATAGGATATAAGCTACTTAGTGGACGATTCTGCCATGCTGTGATGTCATCTATGATGTTGTCAGTAACCCTTGATACGAGACTGGTTGAGATATCAACGTCATAGATATCTTTGATACTCTCAACAATCTCAGTGGTTGTCTGGCCTTTGGCGTAAAACATGATGATTTTATCATCGAGCCCAGTGATACGAGTTTGATGCTTTGCAACCAATACAGGATCAAAGCTTCCTTCACGGTCTCTGGGTGTAGATACTTCAATCTCACCTGTGTCACTGCGCACTGTCTTTTTGGTGTGACCGTTGCGCTTGTTTGGGGTATCCGCCTTTTCATGCTTAGGATAGCCTAGATGCTCTTCCATCTCGGCTTCTAATGCAGTGTCAATAAATGACTGCATGAGCTCTTTTTGAAATGCTTTGATGTCTTCAAAGCTGCCAACGTGTTTGGCCATTTGTTCGGCTAGTTTTTTTAGTTCTGTTTGTTTTGTCATTGCTTATTCTCCTTTACTATGGATTATAAGCAGTTACACAAAGTTTGGGAAAGTCTC
>NZ_JBXYJG010000041.1:0-4418 GCF_057396255.1 Psychrobacter sp. CX21
TGTAAATACCCCATCTTTAACACAACATCATCGTAGAATCGTTAAGCCACCTGTCTGTACTGGGCAGGTGTCATATCATCAAGTGAATCATGGGGTCTTTGGGTGTTATAAACCTCAATCCAATCTTCAGTCAGTTGATTGACCTCGTTTAAATTGTTGAAAAGGTAACAATCTAAAACCTCATTGCGATAACTGCGATTAAACCGTTCAATATAAGCATTCTGATAAGGACAACCAGGTTCGATATAGTCAATGTAAATACCGTGAGCCGATGCCCAATCAGTGAATACGTGTGAGGTAAACTCACTACCATTATCCACACGAATTTGCTTAGGGTAACCATGCCACTCGGCTAGCTGATCAAGGTAGCGAATCACTCGAAGTGAGGGGATGCTGGTACCAATATCAATGCCTAATACTTCACGGTTATAATCATCAATCACATTAAAGGTTCGAAAGCGAATATTGTTATGTAGCTTATTGCTCATAAAGTCCATAGACCAAGTATGCCCTAATGCACTTGGCACACTTAGCGGCTGAGGATTGCGTGCTGGCAGTCGCCTTTTAGTCTTACGGCGTAGGTTTAAGTTTAACGCTTTGTAAACACGATGTACGCGCTTGTGATTCCATGAATAGCCAAGTGCTCGCATACGCTTAAAGCACTTTGGAAAACCCCAGCGATTATGCTTGTCAGTAAGCTCATTTAAGACATCAATAATCTCACTGTCATCAGATAGTTTAGGCTTGTAGTAATAAGCAGTTCGACTCATGCAGACCACCTGACAGCTAACCACAATACTAACACCATACTGCGCCTGCAGTTCTTGTGCCCAGACTTTACGTTCATGGACAGGCGCTATAGCTTTTTTATGATTTCTTCCTGCATTTGTGATTTGAGGCTTAAATCAGCATACATCTGTTTAAGCCTACGGTTTTCTTCTTCTAGTTCTTTTAGTCGCTTGACGTCAGAGGCTTCCATACCTCCGTATTTAGACTTCCACTTGTAGTAGGTTGAACTAGCAATACCGTATTTACGGCACAGCTCTTTGGCAGGTATTCCAGCTTCTGCTTCTTTTAAGATTGATACTATTTGGGTTTCAGTCATTCGTTTGCTCATGTTAAAACTCCTTATGGGTATTTTATAAGAAATTCTACGTTTGAGCTGTGTTATTTTAGGGGATAGTTACAATCGTACTTCAATTATACGAATATGTATCGCGTGAATATATCTTTGAGAAAGAAATTGAACTTCTGCTTAAAGAGGATAGTGAGCTAGTAAAGAAAGTAGTAACTGAGAAAATGATAAAGGATATTCTATTCAAAAATTATCAAATACGCTCAACTGAAAACCAGTTGTATGATTGCAATTCACTATTCATAAAGCTGAAGACAGTCGAAAAAGTGATAGAGGAATAAGAGTCCTATTGCTAGGCACTCAGAGTTTAAACTATAAGATTACCTAACGAGTATAGCTGCATGTTCAATATAGAAGATGAAAGATTGTTAATTGATAACCTAATTAATAATGAAGATGATTCTCGAATCCAAACCATAGCCAAAATTAGTGATCAACATACCTTTAATGCTAAAGGGATTAATATTGATTATATCCTCTATTTAGAGCAAGTAGAAAATAAGTCATATAAGGTCCAAAAGTTCCCTATATTTAAATTTTTTGATGAAATATTTTTAACTGTGTCTAAGTATGCGTCTAATGGATCTACACAGGATTTTGAGGAAATTATTGGATTTATAATATCCTCAGAATTAATTACTGCCTCGCGTTCGCTAGTTGCTCAATCTAGGAGTGATTCCTTTAATTATTGTATTGCTCTGTCTGATAAATATATACCCATCATATATATTAATTTAGAACAGCGCTTAAATGATCTTTTAGAAAAAAAGATTTATCTTGAGAAAGTGTACCATGATAAACGTACTACAATTTTAAACTCGGAGCGTGAGAGCGATATAAGCAAGACTAAAAATCTTAAAGAAATAGAAGTAAAATTAACAAATAGCTTAAAAGAAATAAAAAGTGAGCTGTGTAAGTATATTGTATTGTGGATTCACTGTTACCGTTTTCTAGAGGCAAGAAAGCAGCTTTTGAATAGTAGAAATGTAATTGCATTTTCACATCGCTATAAAGGCTGGTCTAAACCTAGATTTAAAGTTAATAGCAACCTTTCTGTTGAGTTCAAAACTAATTTTGGTTATGGCTTATCAAGCTACTTTTATCTTTTACTAATATTTAAAGGGGTTCAAATTTTCCCTTTCATGGACTGGATTAACTATCAGTTTGCTCAAGTTTCAGAAATGGAAAATTATTCTAAAAGATATCATCAAATACTTGAACTAAAAGCTATAGGTAAGAATGGTACTTATACCAAACGTAAAATGGTTATCGAGCAAGAGTTTTGGGAAGACGCATTTAGAGATTTAGAGAGAGCTTGTAATATCTGTGAAAAAGATCCAAAAAAATTTATTGATACTTATGTATTAAGTGCTTTAGATTCCTTGGTTTCAGAGCTAGAAGATGTTGTAGATAGTAGTGACGAAAAGTTGAATCAAAAGCACCGAGATTTTGATAGTGGGTTTAGTATCAGGCACATACCCGAAGAGTATGTTAAAGGAATTGCACTTATTAGCGTTAAAGGTGCTTTAATTAGTGGGACTCTCAATTTTGTTCACCAAATTATTAAGCTAAGGGAGTTTATAGCTACAGAACACTATGTAAAGCAAATCGAAGGATTAAATTTAAGACTACTCCCATTGTTAGAAGGTTCTATTCCGAGTTTCCAGGAACATATATCTGAGCTAGAGAGTAAGTCTAATAGTCTTAAAGAGGAACTGATTGACATTTGGAATAACCAAGGGTTAAAAGAACTTAAGCAAAAGTCTAAGTTTAATAAGCTGGAAGCATTAGAAATTAATGAGCTTGAAAAGTTAGAAGAGCAGCACGCTAGTGTATCAAGTAAAAAAAATAGAATAGATCAGGAGGTTAAGCATTTAATGAATTTATTAAGGACGATTGAAAGATATATTCGGAGTATTGAAGACTACTTTAAAAATGCAAGAGCATTTAATGAAATTACATAAGTCGAGGTGTAAAATCGAGACTTTCCCAAACTTTGTGTAACTGCTTATAATCCATAGTAAAGGAGAATAAGCAATGACAAAACAAACAGAACTAAAAAAACTAGCCGAACAAATGGCCAAACACGTTGGCAGCTTTGAAGACATCAAAGCATTTCAAAAAGAGCTCATGCAGTCATTTATTGACACTGCATTAGAAGCCGAGATGGAAGAGCATCTAGGCTATCCTAAGCATGAAAAGGCGGATACCCCAAACAAGCGCAACGGTCACACCAAAAAGACAGTGCGCAGTGACACAGGTGAGATTGAAGTATCTACACCCAGAGACCGTGAAGGAAGCTTTGATCCTGTATTGGTTGCAAAGCATCAAACTCGTATCACTGGGCTCGATGATAAAATCATCATGTTTTACGCCAAAGGCCAGACAACCACTGAGATTGTTGAGAGTATCAAAGATATCTATGACGTTGATATCTCAACCAGTCTCGTATCAAGGGTTACTGACAACATCATAGATGACATCACAGCATGGCAGAATCGTCCACTAAGTAGCTTATATCCTATCGTATATTTAGACTGCATTGTCGTTAAAGTACGTCAAGACAAGCAAATCATTAATAAAGCCATCTATCTGGCCTTAGGCGTCAATCTTGAGGGCAAAAAGGAGCTACTGGGTATGTGGCTATCGGAGAATGAAGGCGCTAAGTTCTGGCTAGGTATTCTCACTGAACTACAAAACCGTGGGGTTCAAGATATTCTTATTGCCTGTGTGGATGGTTTAAAAGGCTTTAGCGAGGCAATTAATACGGTATATCCAAACACACAGGTTCAGCTATGTATTGTGCATATGGTACGTTACTCTATGAAGTTTGTACCATGGAAAGATAGAAAAAAAGTAGCGGCTGGTTTAAAGGCGGTTTATGGTGCTGATACGCTTGAGCTGGCAGAGGCTAGCCTTGAGCAGTTTAATGAGATCTGGGGCGATAAATACCCGCATGTGGTTACCTCTTGGCGCAATAATTGGGAGGGCTTAACCGTGTTCTTTGATTACCCGAAAGACATTAGAAAAGCCATTTATACGACCAATGCTATCGAGTCATTAAATAGCGTGATTCGTACCGCTGTGAATAAGCGTAAGATATTCCCATCTGATCAAGCGGCGTTAAAGGTTGTTTATCTAGCGACTCAGCAGGCGTCTAAAAAGTGGTCGATGCCCATCCGTAACTGGACGTCTGCTCTTAATCGATTTATGATTATGTTCGATGAGCGTGTTAGTAAGCATTTAATCTAAATTGCAGTTACACAGAATTCAGGATGGGCTC
>NZ_JBXYJG010000042.1:0-4072 GCF_057396255.1 Psychrobacter sp. CX21
CACCCTTGTATCTTGACTGACCCCTTAACGCAATCAACGAGAGTTGATAAACTAAAGCGGTTAATCACGAGCATTGAGAGCATGAGCGCACCCTTAGTGCCTAGACACTGTAGCGTAGATAATGCCCAATGCTCATTTTTATCATCTTAATACTCTGAATGGTATCCAAGTGCCTCAATACGAGTGACACTGCATGAACAAGGGAAGATGACAAGATGACTCATTATATTGGTATCGATGTTAGTAAAGCAAAGCTTGATGTTGCATGGCTTAAAGATGCAGACAAGCTAAAGGTTAAAACCAAAGTATTTAAAAACAACAAAGACGACTTTGATAATCTTATCAACTGGCTAAAAACAAACGTCAGCGATAATTTAAGTGATATACACGTAACCCTTGAAGCAACAGGTGTCTATCATGAGAATGTGGCTTATTTTCTACATGATAAAGGTATTGCTCTAAGTATCGTAAATCCAGCCTATGTCAGAAGCTATGCAAACTCTCTTGGTAGTCGCAATAAAACTGACAAAAAGGATAGCGTCTTACTGGCTCGTTATGCTAATAGTGCTAAGCCAGAACAGTGGACACCGCCACCAGTAGAAGCAAGACAATTAAAGTCATTATTGACTCGTTTAGATGCACTACAGCAAGACTTGCAACGTGAGCTTAACCGTCAAGAAAAAGCATATGCTACTGATACTGCGCCTATTGTGAAGCAATCCATTGGCACTATGATTGATGCTTTAGAAGTTGCTATTGCAAAGCTTAACGATGATATTGATGATCATATCGATAAACATCCTAAGTTAAAGCATGACCAAGAGCTACTACAAACTATCAAAGGTGTAGGCCCTGCCACATCAAGACAGATGCTATCGCTGATGCACAATAAGCAGTTTACTAAAGCGTCACAGGTTGCAGCCTTTATTGGTCTTGTTCCTAGACATATTGAGTCAGGACAGTTTAAAGGCAAATCACGTTTAGCTAAGAATGGTTCAAGTGCTATTAGAGCTAAACTGTATATGGCTGCAGTGGTATCCACTAAATGGAATCCTGATATTAAGGCACAGTACGAGAGGCTGTTAGCCAATGGTAAGTGCAAGATGCAGGCGATTTGCGCTGCTATGCGTAAGCTTGTGCATATCTGCTATGGTGTATTGAAACATCAATCTCCTTATCAGGCAAAAGTTGAATTTATTTCTGCTTGATATTTATTTTTTAAGATGGTATCTACGATACGACCTTAAACCAAAAATTTAGTAAGACAGTTTAATAAGGTATTACCTCGCACTCGACAGGTTGCGGTTTATCTACCGAAACAAACCGTACAAAGGTAGTTTCATCTACAGTTTCGGTCTCGCGCCTGTCCGTTTTAAAATCTTTAATTTCTACCGTTGCCTTAATGGGCTTGTAGCACTTTTGGCTATCAAAAACAAGATTGCCCAGCTGATACTTATTATCCCTAGGTTCATAAATAGTGTTGTTGAATGCAAACCAAGCCATTCTATCGTCGCCTAACTCTCTAGGTATTTTATGGCTATCGGTATCATCTGCCCTGAAGCACAAACCACATGGTGAAATATCATCGTCAGGATGAGTAACCTCAAGCACGCCGTTTACAGTGGTTAAACCTTGATAGTAGGTGATATCACCCGTTGAATCAGTGGTCACTCGTTTAAAATACGATGACGTACTCGAAGCGTTGGTTAGTTGACTGGCATCAAAATCGTTTAAGTAGTATTGGGTACGTTGTTTGGTCTTCTCGGCTGTACACAGGTTAGCGCCTATCATCAAATGCACCTGCATATTATTCATAGGTGCCTCTTCATAACTGCAAGCTTCGTCTCTTTGTTTTAACCACGCAATTTGCGCATTGTCCATTTGTTGTTTCTGCGTACTGTTTAACGTGCGATAGCGTTTATTATAGATGTCTGTTAATCGGCTCTTTTCCATGCGTACTGCGTTTTCAGCACATTCGAAAGACTTTTCCATATACTCGGATTCACAATTGTAATTTGCTTGAGCAGTGCTACTAATCCCCATTGAAAGTGCCATTAAAAATAGACTAGTGGGTAAGACCGTTATATACCTAATCATGGTTTAGAATCCTTGTTAGTAAACAATGTTTGATTTATCGACTTAACTAACAGTCTAACTGATTGTATATATTAAAGAGCGTTGAATTTTTTTATTATTCCTTGAGTTACCACTATAGTTAGTAATATTTATAATAAGAATTTAAAAGCGCTTTATCGAGTAGGTAGGGTGAGATATAGCTTAAACCATTAGAGTATAATAAACTTTCAAACATGGGGTTCTTAAGAGTTATTAAGGCATACATATGAGCAAATATAAGGATTCTTTGAAGGACTTTCGAGCATCTATGGCGTTGATAGAAGATTTTATGGCAGAGTATCGCGAGATGCTATCCTCAATTTCTGATTCTATGAAAGATTTCGGAGCATCCTTAAAAAGAATATCTATTCCATCTATAGAAATACGAAAAACTATAGCTAGTAATGAGTCTATCAAATTAATAAGAGAAACTGCATTTGAAGTACAGCCTGAAATAAATATAGATAATAAAGGTACGATTACACTTGATACTAGACATATTTCTATTAGTGAGCTTCAAGATATATTAGATAAAATATTTAAAGACTCATTGTTAGATCAAACTGATTCATTAGAAGAATCTCTTAATAATTAAGTTAATGAGATAAAGAAGCAAAGAGATCCTTTATTTCAAAGATTGATTACGTTTTATATGAGACTTTCCCAAACTTTGTGTAACTGCTTATAATCCATAGTAAAGGAGAATAAGCAATGACAAAACAAACAGAACTAAAAAAACTAGCCGAACAAATGGCCAAACACGTTGGCAGCTTTGAAGACATCAAAGCATTTCAAAAAGAGCTCATGCAGTCATTTATTGACACTGCATTAGAAGCCGAGATGGAAGAGCATCTAGGCTATCCTAAGCATGAAAAGGCGGATACCCCAAACAAGCGCAACGGTCACACCAAAAAGACAGTGCGCAGTGACACAGGTGAGATTGAAGTATCTACACCCAGAGACCGTGAAGGAAGCTTTGATCCTGTATTGGTTGCAAAGCATCAAACTCGTATCACTGGGCTCGATGATAAAATCATCATGTTTTACGCCAAAGGCCAGACAACCACTGAGATTGTTGAGAGTATCAAAGATATCTATGACGTTGATATCTCAACCAGTCTCGTATCAAGGGTTACTGACAACATCATAGATGACATCACAGCATGGCAGAATCGTCCACTAAGTAGCTTATATCCTATCGTATATTTAGACTGCATTGTCGTTAAAGTACGTCAAGACAAGCAAATCATTAATAAAGCCATCTATCTGGCCTTAGGCGTCAATCTTGAGGGCAAAAAGGAGCTACTGGGTATGTGGCTATCGGAGAATGAAGGCGCTAAGTTCTGGCTAGGTATTCTCACTGAACTACAAAACCGTGGGGTTCAAGATATTCTTATTGCCTGTGTGGATGGTTTAAAAGGCTTTAGCGAGGCAATTAATACGGTATATCCAAACACACAGGTTCAGCTATGTATTGTGCATATGGTACGTTACTCTATGAAGTTTGTACCATGGAAAGATAGAAAAAAAGTAGCGGCTGGTTTAAAGGCGGTTTATGGTGCTGATACGCTTGAGCTGGCAGAGGCTAGCCTTGAGCAGTTTAATGAGATCTGGGGCGATAAATACCCGCATGTGGTTACCTCTTGGCGCAATAATTGGGAGGGCTTAACCGTGTTCTTTGATTACCCGAAAGACATTAGAAAAGCCATTTATACGACCAATGCTATCGAGTCATTAAATAGCGTGATTCGTACCGCTGTGAATAAGCGTAAGATATTCCCATCTGATCAAGCGGCGTTAAAGGTTGTTTATCTAGCGACTCAGCAGGCGTCTAAAAAGTGGTCGATGCCCATCCGTAACTGGACGTCTGCTCTTAATCGATTTATGATTATGTTCGATGAGCGTGTTAGTAAGCATTTAATCTAAATTGCAGTTACACAGAATTCAGGATGGGCTC
>NZ_JBXYJG010000043.1:0-3003 GCF_057396255.1 Psychrobacter sp. CX21
GTAGATACCATCTTAAAAAATAAATATCAAGCAGAAATAAATTCAACTTTTGCCTGATAAGGAGATTGATGTTTCAATACACCATAGCAGATATGCACAAGCTTACGCATAGCAGCGCAAATCGCCTGCATCTTGCACTTACCATTGGCTAACAGCCTCTCGTACTGTGCCTTAATATCAGGATTCCATTTAGTGGATACCACTGCAGCCATATACAGTTTAGCTCTAATAGCACTTGAACCATTCTTAGCTAAACGTGATTTGCCTTTAAACTGTCCTGACTCAATATGTCTAGGAACAAGACCAATAAAGGCTGCAACCTGTGACGCTTTAGTAAACTGCTTATTGTGCATCAGCGATAGCATCTGTCTTGATGTGGCAGGGCCTACACCTTTGATAGTTTGTAGTAGCTCTTGGTCATGCTTTAACTTAGGATGTTTATCGATATGATCATCAATATCATCGTTAAGCTTTGCAATAGCAACTTCTAAAGCATCAATCATAGTGCCAATGGATTGCTTCACAATAGGCGCAGTATCAGTAGCATATGCTTTTTCTTGACGGTTAAGCTCACGTTGCAAGTCTTGCTGTAGTGCATCTAAACGAGTCAATAATGACTTTAATTGTCTTGCTTCTACTGGTGGCGGTGTCCACTGTTCTGGCTTAGCACTATTAGCATAACGAGCCAGTAAGACGCTATCCTTTTTGTCAGTTTTATTGCGACTACCAAGAGAGTTTGCATAGCTTCTGACATAGGCTGGATTTACGATACTTAGAGCAATACCTTTATCATGTAGAAAATAAGCCACATTCTCATGATAGACACCTGTTGCTTCAAGGGTTACGTGTATATCACTTAAATTATCGCTGACGTTTGTTTTTAGCCAGTTGATAAGATTATCAAAGTCGTCTTTGTTGTTTTTAAATACTTTGGTTTTAACCTTTAGCTTGTCTGCATCTTTAAGCCATGCAACATCAAGCTTTGCTTTACTAACATCGATACCAATATAATGAGTCATCTTGTCATCTTCCCTTGTTCATGCAGTGTCACTCGTATTGAGGCACTTGGATACCATTCAGAGTATTAAGATGATAAAAATGAGCATTGGGCATTATCTACGCTACAGTGTCTAGGCACTAAGGGTGCGCTCATGCTCTCAATGCTCGTGATTAACCGCTTTAGTTTATCAACTCTCGTTGATTGCGTTAAGGGGTCAGTCAAGATACAAGGGTGCGCCATGCGCACCGTTATAGGATGTGATGCTTATAGGTGCGCGGGGCGCACTCTACGAACCCAATCACCTTCAAAACTAACTTTAAGCAGATCTTTATTCGCTGTCGATTCTAATTTATCTAGAGTTTTATGGATAGTTTAATTATCAGTTCCAGATATTTTCAAGACTGAAAAATCCTTGATGATCATTCCCTATACCTCTAGAGTTATAAACATGACCCTCGGGATCTTAAATAATACCTATAAGTATCACAGTATCAATCAATAAAGTAATGATTGATTTAAGAGCGAGCGGGACAGGTTTTATTATTAAGGTCAACAGCAGTGATTGTTTGCTGATCAAGGTTTTTTATAGCATAGGTTACCGTGACATCATTAGCAGCGAGATACTTGTCTGTATAAAAAAAATTGTCGCACAGTATGCGAATACTACTGGGTCGATGTGAATACTCTTGAATTTGTGCTTGAGCCCATCCTGAATTCTGTGTAACTGCAATTTAGATTAAATGCTTACTAACACGCTCATCGAACATAATCATAAATCGATTAAGAGCAGACGTCCAGTTACGGATGGGCATCGACCACTTTTTAGACGCCTGCTGAGTCGCTAGATAAACAACCTTTAACGCCGCTTGATCAGATGGGAATATCTTACGCTTATTCACAGCGGTACGAATCACGCTATTTAATGACTCGATAGCATTGGTCGTATAAATGGCTTTTCTAATGTCTTTCGGGTAATCAAAGAACACGGTTAAGCCCTCCCAATTATTGCGCCAAGAGGTAACCACATGCGGGTATTTATCGCCCCAGATCTCATTAAACTGCTCAAGGCTAGCCTCTGCCAGCTCAAGCGTATCAGCACCATAAACCGCCTTTAAACCAGCCGCTACTTTTTTTCTATCTTTCCATGGTACAAACTTCATAGAGTAACGTACCATATGCACAATACATAGCTGAACCTGTGTGTTTGGATATACCGTATTAATTGCCTCGCTAAAGCCTTTTAAACCATCCACACAGGCAATAAGAATATCTTGAACCCCACGGTTTTGTAGTTCAGTGAGAATACCTAGCCAGAACTTAGCGCCTTCATTCTCCGATAGCCACATACCCAGTAGCTCCTTTTTGCCCTCAAGATTGACGCCTAAGGCCAGATAGATGGCTTTATTAATGATTTGCTTGTCTTGACGTACTTTAACGACAATGCAGTCTAAATATACGATAGGATATAAGCTACTTAGTGGACGATTCTGCCATGCTGTGATGTCATCTATGATGTTGTCAGTAACCCTTGATACGAGACTGGTTGAGATATCAACGTCATAGATATCTTTGATACTCTCAACAATCTCAGTGGTTGTCTGGCCTTTGGCGTAAAACATGATGATTTTATCATCGAGCCCAGTGATACGAGTTTGATGCTTTGCAACCAATACAGGATCAAAGCTTCCTTCACGGTCTCTGGGTGTAGATACTTCAATCTCACCTGTGTCACTGCGCACTGTCTTTTTGGTGTGACCGTTGCGCTTGTTTGGGGTATCCGCCTTTTCATGCTTAGGATAGCCTAGATGCTCTTCCATCTCGGCTTCTAATGCAGTGTCAATAAATGACTGCATGAGCTCTTTTTGAAATGCTTTGATGTCTTCAAAGCTGCCAACGTGTTTGGCCATTTGTTCGGCTAGTTTTTTTAGTTCTGTTTGTTTTGTCATTGCTTATTCTCCTTTACTATGGATTATAAGCAGTTACACAAAGTTTGGGAAAGTCTC
>NZ_JBXYJG010000044.1:0-2959 GCF_057396255.1 Psychrobacter sp. CX21
GTAGATACCATCTTAAAAAATAAATATCAAGCAGAAATAAATTCAACTTTTGCCTGATAAGGAGATTGATGTTTCAATACACCATAGCAGATATGCACAAGCTTACGCATAGCAGCGCAAATCGCCTGCATCTTGCACTTACCATTGGCTAACAGCCTCTCGTACTGTGCCTTAATATCAGGATTCCATTTAGTGGATACCACTGCAGCCATATACAGTTTAGCTCTAATAGCACTTGAACCATTCTTAGCTAAACGTGATTTGCCTTTAAACTGTCCTGACTCAATATGTCTAGGAACAAGACCAATAAAGGCTGCAACCTGTGACGCTTTAGTAAACTGCTTATTGTGCATCAGCGATAGCATCTGTCTTGATGTGGCAGGGCCTACACCTTTGATAGTTTGTAGTAGCTCTTGGTCATGCTTTAACTTAGGATGTTTATCGATATGATCATCAATATCATCGTTAAGCTTTGCAATAGCAACTTCTAAAGCATCAATCATAGTGCCAATGGATTGCTTCACAATAGGCGCAGTATCAGTAGCATATGCTTTTTCTTGACGGTTAAGCTCACGTTGCAAGTCTTGCTGTAGTGCATCTAAACGAGTCAATAATGACTTTAATTGTCTTGCTTCTACTGGTGGCGGTGTCCACTGTTCTGGCTTAGCACTATTAGCATAACGAGCCAGTAAGACGCTATCCTTTTTGTCAGTTTTATTGCGACTACCAAGAGAGTTTGCATAGCTTCTGACATAGGCTGGATTTACGATACTTAGAGCAATACCTTTATCATGTAGAAAATAAGCCACATTCTCATGATAGACACCTGTTGCTTCAAGGGTTACGTGTATATCACTTAAATTATCGCTGACGTTTGTTTTTAGCCAGTTGATAAGATTATCAAAGTCGTCTTTGTTGTTTTTAAATACTTTGGTTTTAACCTTTAGCTTGTCTGCATCTTTAAGCCATGCAACATCAAGCTTTGCTTTACTAACATCGATACCAATATAATGAGTCATCTTGTCATCTTCCCTTGTTCATGCAGTGTCACTCGTATTGAGGCACTTGGATACCATTCAGAGTATTAAGATGATAAAAATGAGCATTGGGCATTATCTACGCTACAGTGTCTAGGCACTAAGGGTGCGCTCATGCTCTCAATGCTCGTGATTAACCGCTTTAGTTTATCAACTCTCGTTGATTGCGTTAAGGGGTCAGTCAAGATACAAGGGTGCGCCCCGCGCACCAATTATATATTCAGATTTAAAGGTGCATAGAGACTACATTATCTTAGTTAAATTTAGAAAGATATCTTGAAAAAACCCACCCTGTAATTTCAACATTCTTTTCAGAATCATGCCATTCAATCAACGTCCAATTTTTACGCTTTTCAATTACCAATACGGTAGAAGAAAAATATAATTGTCCTATTGACTTGGATTTAACTGATGCAGAGGCTCTCACATTTAAAACATCGGCTGATACATATCTAATTGAACGCAATAAATTTATATCATTAATAGTTGAGTTAACATTAGTTTTTAATTCTTTTGCTATAGTTCTTTTATTAGCATTTAAGTAAGATTTAATATGGTAATCTGCTATTGGATTTATAAGTGAAGCAATTAGAATAATTATAAAAGGATATATATAAAAGAGCCCATCCTGAATTCTGTGTAACTGCAATTTAGATTAAATGCTTACTAACACGCTCATCGAACATAATCATAAATCGATTAAGAGCAGACGTCCAGTTACGGATGGGCATCGACCACTTTTTAGACGCCTGCTGAGTCGCTAGATAAACAACCTTTAACGCCGCTTGATCAGATGGGAATATCTTACGCTTATTCACAGCGGTACGAATCACGCTATTTAATGACTCGATAGCATTGGTCGTATAAATGGCTTTTCTAATGTCTTTCGGGTAATCAAAGAACACGGTTAAGCCCTCCCAATTATTGCGCCAAGAGGTAACCACATGCGGGTATTTATCGCCCCAGATCTCATTAAACTGCTCAAGGCTAGCCTCTGCCAGCTCAAGCGTATCAGCACCATAAACCGCCTTTAAACCAGCCGCTACTTTTTTTCTATCTTTCCATGGTACAAACTTCATAGAGTAACGTACCATATGCACAATACATAGCTGAACCTGTGTGTTTGGATATACCGTATTAATTGCCTCGCTAAAGCCTTTTAAACCATCCACACAGGCAATAAGAATATCTTGAACCCCACGGTTTTGTAGTTCAGTGAGAATACCTAGCCAGAACTTAGCGCCTTCATTCTCCGATAGCCACATACCCAGTAGCTCCTTTTTGCCCTCAAGATTGACGCCTAAGGCCAGATAGATGGCTTTATTAATGATTTGCTTGTCTTGACGTACTTTAACGACAATGCAGTCTAAATATACGATAGGATATAAGCTACTTAGTGGACGATTCTGCCATGCTGTGATGTCATCTATGATGTTGTCAGTAACCCTTGATACGAGACTGGTTGAGATATCAACGTCATAGATATCTTTGATACTCTCAACAATCTCAGTGGTTGTCTGGCCTTTGGCGTAAAACATGATGATTTTATCATCGAGCCCAGTGATACGAGTTTGATGCTTTGCAACCAATACAGGATCAAAGCTTCCTTCACGGTCTCTGGGTGTAGATACTTCAATCTCACCTGTGTCACTGCGCACTGTCTTTTTGGTGTGACCGTTGCGCTTGTTTGGGGTATCCGCCTTTTCATGCTTAGGATAGCCTAGATGCTCTTCCATCTCGGCTTCTAATGCAGTGTCAATAAATGACTGCATGAGCTCTTTTTGAAATGCTTTGATGTCTTCAAAGCTGCCAACGTGTTTGGCCATTTGTTCGGCTAGTTTTTTTAGTTCTGTTTGTTTTGTCATTGCTTATTCTCCTTTACTATGGATTATAAGCAGTTACACAAAGTTTGGGAAAGTCTC
>NZ_JBXYJG010000045.1:0-909 GCF_057396255.1 Psychrobacter sp. CX21
ACAGCCGGAGACATTGCTGACGCTATTAATAGTTCAGGATTTACCGTACAAGCTAACGGTGATTCAGGAGAGGTTGTTAATCCTGGTGATGACGTTAACTTCGTTAATGGCGACAATATAGAGATTACTCGTGATGGTACTGAGTTCACAGTCGCTACTGCTAAAGATGTTGTTTTTGACAGTGTCACAGTGGGTCCTGTCACCATCGATAATACAGATGGTATTGATGCCGGCGACACCGCAATCACGGGTGTTGCTGCGGGCACAAACCCGAATGACGCAGTCAATGTTAGTCAATTGACCGAGACCAATGACGCGGTTGCCGAAGGTTTTAATATAGCGGCAGACAACGGTACTGAGGACAATGTACAACTAAGTGAAACAGTCACCTACACCAGTACAGATGGCAACATCGTTACCACAGTGACTGACAACCAAATCGACTTTGGCTTAGCAAACAGCATCACCGTCGGTACAGCCAACCCTGTGACCATCAATGGTGACGCTGGTACCGTAGGCGGACTCACCAACACCACCTATGACCCAGCCAACATTGTTAGCGGACAAGCTGCTACTGAAGACCAGTTGCAACAAGCGGCAGCGGCCTCACAAGAAGAAGTTACCTCTGATGATGGTTCTATCACGGTTGATAGCTCGGGCACAAACGCAGATGGTGCAACTATCTTCGATGTATCCGTCAATACTGATGGCACCACCATCATTAAAGATGCTGATGGGAACATTACTGCTAATACCACAACCTTAACGCCTGACTCAAATGGCTCAATAGTTACCCCGACTGGCGGTGATGAAAACACGCTAATCACTGCAGGTAGTGTGGCTGATGCTATTAATAGTTCAGGATTTACCGTACAAGCTAACGGTGATGCAGGCGAGGTAGTTAATCCA
>NZ_JBXYJG010000046.1:0-221 GCF_057396255.1 Psychrobacter sp. CX21
TTAAAGATGCTGATGGGAACATTACTGCTAATACCACAACCTTAACGCCTGACTCAAATGGCTCAATAGTTACCCCGACTGGCGGTGATGAAAACACGCTAATCACTGCAGGTAGTGTGGCTGATGCTATTAATAGTTCAGGATTTACCGTACAAGCTAACGGTGATGCAGGCGAGGTAGTTAATCCAGGTGATGACGTTAACTTCGTTAATGGCGACAAT
>NZ_JBXYJG010000047.1:0-680 GCF_057396255.1 Psychrobacter sp. CX21
GTTTACCGTTCAAGCTAACGGTGATTCAGGAGAGGTTGTTAATCCAGGTGATGACGTTAACTTCGTTAATGGCGACAATATAGAGATTACTCGTGATGGTACTGAATTCACAGTCGCTACTGCTAAAGATGTTGTTTTTGACAGTGTCACAGTGGGTCCTGTCACCATCGATAATACAGATGGTATTGATGCCGGCGACACCGCAATCACGGGTGTTGCTGCGGGCACAAACCCGAATGACGCAGTCAATGTTAGTCAATTGACCGAGACTAATGACGCTGTAGCCCAAGGCTTTAACGTTGGCGATGGTGATACCGACAACAACTACCAGCTTGGTGATACCGTTAATTTCACCGAAGCTGATGGCAATGTCATCACCACAACCACCGCTGACGGGGTTGAGTTTAGCCTAGCTAACAGCATAAACGTCGGCACAGTCAATCCAGTCACTATCAATGGCGATGATGGTACAGTAGGTGGACTCACCAACACCACCTATGACCCAGCAAACATTGTTAGCGGACAAGCCGCCACAGAAGACCAGTTGCAACAAGCGGCAGCGGCCTCACAAGAAGAAGTTACCTCTGATGATGGTTCTATCACAGTTGATAGCTCGGGCACAAACGCAGATGGTGCAACTATCTTCGATGTATCCGTCAATACTGATGGCACCACCATCA